>JAFCBY010000110.1 GCA_017610485.1 Candidatus Falkowiibacteriota bacterium | reverse complement strand
AGCAGCTTTTCATCCCCTACCCTGAAATGAATGCCACCCTTTTCATAATTGCCTTCCTCTGGAATGCTTAGCTTGAACTTTGCTGTATAGCTGCCGCCTGAGTTAAGCTGCTGGACCTGGGTTCCTGTGGTGTCAAAAACGCCGTCAAATTCTATGCTTGGCATGCCAAAAATAAGCCTTGGCTCCATAAAAGTGCTGAATTCTATAGTTTGATCCGGCCAAAGCTGCTCTGGCATGGTGTAAACAGTCATGTGGTCCATATGCGATACCCTTACATAGACCCTTTTGTCTGCCTTCAGCTCAAACTGGCCTGTGCCGTCAGTCAAGGGAATAATACCCAAACTCTCACCCATTTCCGAGAAAAACTCTGCCTCTGCCTCGGAAACAGGCTGCATGTCCTGGTCAAAGGTCTTTACCGAAATAAGGCTGTTTCCAATGGACATGCGAACAGTGAATTTGGTAATCTCCCTGATGTTGATCTTCTTGCCCTTGTCCCTGTTGTCGCCTGAGGCAGGGAACTTCTCAACATAGGCATAGTAGCTGTTTTCCTTCACCCCGACAAAACTTGCAAATCCGTTGTTGTCAGACATTTTTGGCTCTACTGGGGCAAGCATTCCGGAATCCAAAAACCTAATCTTTACCCTGGCGTTCTTGACTGGCAGCCTGTCCTCGTCCAAAACCCTTACCTCAATCCTGCCGCTGTTTAACTCAGTTATCTCCTCGAGCTCTATTGTTAAATCCTCATCACTTACATCCTCAAGCTCTAAAATCTCGTAAAGGTAATCCTCATGGGATGCAAACAGGGTGTAGTCTCCCCTGTCGGTCAAGGAAAAGACAAGCTCCCCGCCCTCGTAAGAGGTCTTTTCCGCAACAACATCCATCTTGCTGTCCATCAGCCTGACAACCGCCTCTGGAATGCCCTGGCCTGTCGCCTTGTCAACAACGCTTACAGTAAGCCTTGCCTTAACTGTCTTGCTTACAACGATGTCAACAACATGTTCCCCGTTCTCCAAAACTTTTACGCCTGACGGGAGTGAGTCAGCATACTCCTGGTCAGTGTCTTCAACAATTATTGTGTAATCTCCTATCCTAATGTATTCAAATATGGCTTCTCCGTAGTTTCCTGAATATGCTTCGTCTACCATTTCGTCGTCTTTGAAAAGCTTTACGTTAAAGTTGTTGGAAACAAGCACATTTCCACTTGCGTCTTTCACCCTGACCTGTAGGGTTCCTTTGGGTGGATCTTTTGCCTCGAGCCTGATTGTCTGCGAGCCCTTGTTCAGCAGAATGTTATTCTGGGCAAACTCGGCAGGCTGCAGAACGGTTGCCTGGAAAATTTCACAATTCTTGGGCTCGTTAACTGTAATCTTGCCATCCTCGTCAAGGTCAACCACCTCGGAGGGAATTGGCGTAACAAGCGGGTTTGAGCAGCTGAGCTTGATTTTTATTGCTTTGCCGGTAATTCTTTCCCCGGATCCGTTCTGGAACAAGATTGCCCTCTCAACAAAGAGCGGGGCCTTTTCCCTCAAAACCACCTTTTCCGAGGCGCTCGGCCCGGCATCAATAGTGAAGCTTTGCTCAAATTCCTCAAACTCTTTTCCCAAAGCAGTTGTTTCAGCAACCCTTATTTCAACGGAAGAATTAATCGGCACAAAAATGCTTATTTTCCCACTGTCATTTGTCGTGGCAGATCCGGCCTGTCCCTCAACCGAGTAGTCAATATCGACTCCTGGCAAAACGTTTCCCTCGCCGTCCACAACAAAAATTGTGACCTGGACAGCGGGCTCCATCACAAAGGGCAATGCAACAAAAACTATGGCAATGCCGATTATGAGGGCAACGAAGAGCAGAAAGCTTGGCACAACCTTGTCGACTTTGTCTACAAGCTTGTAGACAGGGACCTGTGTGTCAACCTTGTCAAGAAGGCCATACCACCTGTCTTCCCATTGAAGGTAAATCTCTTTAAAGCCCATCTTCTTTTACCTTGCTTTATTCTTTAATTAAAATATTTTTGCGTATTTTGCCTATGAATCTTTGCTAACCATTCTGCCTTAACTTACCTCAATGCATTCCTGTTCGGCCACTGCTCTGATATCTGAAATTTCCTCAAGCACAATCTTTGGATTCCAGAAGAACCTGTTGCTTATCCTGTTGCCCTTGCCAACAAGGCAGACCTTGTTCTCCTTGACTAGCTCGAATACATCCTCCAAACTGTCAATTCCGCTTGTTCCAAAGCTATTGTTTGGCATTCCTGGAACGCCGTTCAACGAAATCTGGCTGCCGCTCTCAGAGCCATTGTAAAGCATCATATCGTCAGAGTAGGCTGTTCTCTTCATCACACTACTCTTGCTCTGTGGCGTGAAAATAACACTCTGCAGGTAGACTGAGCCTGATCTCCTCGGGTTGCACCATTCAACTCCGTAATCCGTACTGTCTGTGCCAAGCGCGCACCTCATATTTCCTGAGATTCCACCGTGTATGTCCCAGGTGTCCTGCCAGGCCTCTGTCATCGGGTTATCTGCAAAGTCCTTGCATGTAACGCCGACCCCGCTCCATGGAACCATGCTTGTGAAGCTGGCCTGCGGGCTGTAGTCTATTTCAACCGAGTAGAAGCCGTATGCGTCCTGCCCCTTTTCGTAGTCCACCCTCATCATTATCGGTGTGGCATAGCTTGGACTCAAAGTTACCTTTGTTGACTCTGCATCTGCCTGCACGTCAAGCAAGATAGCTCTCTTTGAACCATGGTTTATGATTCCAAACTCGTCGTTGAAGCCTGCGTCAATCCAGCCGTTGAATATTGGTGTGCTTCCCGCAATGTTTGTGGTTATAATCGTCTGGTCAATGGCATTGTTTATCTTGATTGTTTCAGGGCTTGTCTGCCTGAAGTTTACACCATAGCCCTGCCTTCCGTTTGCCGAGTCAACTCCAACTGCCCCGTCAAACGGCAGGTAGTAGAATGGGCTGTCTGGTTCCGGCGCGGCCAGCTCTACCATTTCAACGTTGACTGTTGCTGCCGGCATGCCGTTGTCAAAAAAGTTCCAGTTCGGGTTGTCAAACTCTATGTTGATGGTTACAGAGTACTTGCCTGCGTCGGCCGGTGCCTGTGGGGCCATGCTGTAGTCAAACTTGAACTTTTCCGCGTCCTTGAAGAACTTGTTCAGACCGTCGTCCTCCAAGTAGTATATTGGGCAGTCGAAGAAGCTCTTGTCCTTGCAGAACTCGTCAAAGTCTGCCCTGAAGTCGTTTGTGTAAGCGTCCTTTACCAGATAGGCGTTGAATTTCACCAGATTCTGGATTTCCTCTATTTGGGTTTGGGCATAACTGCTTGCCTCCATGAACCTGACAAGCCTTTCAGTGTTGTATGGCTCGCACTCTGAAATCCCTTCGTCCCCGATTGTCATCTCGATTTCAATGGTGTCGTTGCTGGCATCATTGTTCTCGCAGTCCTCGCACAGGGTTGGCACAAGGCTTCCTTCTATGGTGTATTCTCCTTCCCCTAGCCCGGTGAACTCGCATGCCTGAATGCTCTTGGTTATGATGTCAAACTGTTTTGT
>JAFCBY010000109.1 GCA_017610485.1 Candidatus Falkowiibacteriota bacterium | reverse complement strand
GCTGGGACTGGAACAACCTTTTTCCAACAGAGGCCTATGAAAGTGGCGTGGAGGAACAGGGGGTTGCCTGCGCTGTCGGCAAAAAGCTTTCCATGGAAGAAAAGATGGTCAGGCATGCAAGGCTTGGCCTAAAGGACTGCAGGAATGGAATTGACAAGGGCAAATTCAAGAGAATTTTTGGAAAGTGTTTTGGTGAGTGTTTTGGAAAGGCTGTTCAAGAGCTTGATGGCCTTGGCTTGGTTGAAGACAGTGAAGCCAGGATTAAGCTGAGTGAAAAAGGGATCCTTTTCTATGACGCGGTTTCAAGGAAGTTTGTTTAAGGAAGTGGGGTTGGCTTAGAGGACATCGTCCCAAAATATTTCCTTTATCTTCTTGCCGTCGTGGTCAAATATCTTTACACTGTGCTCTTCCATATCCGTAACCGCTATGACGTCCTGTGAGGTGGCAACTTCCAGTATGCTTAGCTCCTGCATGCTTGAGCCAAAGCTCCCGAACTTGGAGAATTGCTCTGTTGCCAGGTCAAAGGCTACCACGCTTCTGTTGCGGTTGTCGCAAAAGAGAAGCCTGTTTTTGCTGTCTATGGCCAGGCTTTCGTTGAATTCGACGTCAACGCCTAAGGCAGCATCAATGCCTGAAACTGTTTTCAGGTGCTTGATGGAAGAGTCAAAGATTTCGATTGTCTGCTCTAGGTCGTCTGTTACGTAGATTTTTCCGGCTTCTGCAAGAATGCCAAGTGGCAGAGTTATTCCCTCTGCCTCACCTATTTCGTCAAGCAGTGTTCCATCCTGGTCCAGGATAAGCACTTTCTTGTGCTTGTCGTCCACTACAATTATTTTGCCCTGTTCTGAAACAGAGATTGCCAGCGGCCAAATTAGCTGCTCGTGGGCAATTGTTTTCTTATACCGGTAGTCTGGGGAAAATACTTGGACACGCCTGTTTCCAGGGTCGGAAACATAGAGGCTGCCTCCCTTGTCAAAGGCAAGGCCCTTTGGCGTGTTGAATTGGCTATTTTCGAAGCCTCTTCCGCCAAGAACTTTTTTAAGCTTGTAGCCCTTGTCAACAACGAAAACCTTGTTGTTTACAGGGTCTGAAAATGCTATGTCCCCATTTGGGGCAATTGCGGGGTAGAAGGGCGTTAATGCAACGTCAAGGGTTTTTCCAATACTCTCAATGGATTTTACATGGTTTAGGCTCGAATCGAGAATCTGTATGCGCGCATTTCCTCCCTCAACAATGTAAATTTTTCCGCCGGAGCCAAGCTTTACAACCTTGCCATTGTAGAATTGCAGCTGGCCTGAGCCAAGGCTGCCAACCTCTTTTACTTTGCCGGCTTCTGACTCAAAGACTTTGAGCTTGCTGTCACCGTTGTCCATTACATACATTGTGCCGTCATCTTTGGAAATTGCCACGCCGAAGGGCATTGAGAGCTCGTGGCTAACACTTTTTTCAAACTCCAAATCAGGGGTGTAAACCTGGATTCTGCCGTTGAAGCTGTCTGCAAGGTATAGTTTTCCGTCCGGGCCCAAGGAGATTTGCTTTGGCATATTGGGTGCGTTTGGGTCGTTTCCGGTAACTGCTTTGATTAGGTTTAGCTGCGGATCAAACAAAGCAACTGCATTGCTTACCTCGTCGGCCACAAAGATGTTTCCGTTGGCTGCAACCGCAATTGAGGACATGCCACCGTCTGCATTTGGCGTATCGGGGAGTTTTGTCAATGCTTGAATTGCCTCCGGTGAGAATTGCAGTGTTTTTTCGTAAACAAGATCTTTGGAAAAAACCTGGATTCTGGGGATTCTGTCAAGAACATATAGCTTGTTGTTTGCGGCATAGATTGATGCCGGGTAGAGAAGGCTGTCGTTGCCAAGGCCGCCACTGTAGTAGTTCCAGCCACCGTCAGGCCTGTCTTCCACAACCTCGCCAAAGTTTTTGATGTGGTTGAACTCGCTGTCGTACATCATTATCCTGTGCCTTAGTTCGTCCAGCAGGTAAAAATTGCCGTTCAAAAATGCGATGTCTGAAATTGTGGTTGTTGGTAGAACTAGAGCAGGGTCAACGTAGATTGGGGGCGGAGACACTGGACCAGGGCAATCTGTAGCACAGGCCCCTCCACAGTCAATGCCCTCTTCGTCCAGGTCCTGAACAAGGTTTAGGCAGGTGTTTACTGGGGTGACTGGCCCAATCGGAATTGATGGAAGGAAAAATGTTGCCAAGAGTGCTGCGATTACCAGGACAGCTATCACGGCTGTGGCTGCAAAAACATTTTTTTTGCGGTTTTTTCTCTTTTGAACGCGGCCTAGGGCAGCGCTTATTTGGTCGACCTCAAAACTTGTTTGAACCAAGCAGAATCCTCCCGATTAGTATTCTATATATGAAAGGTTTTACCCTATTTATTGATTTCGCTTGAGTTCTGGCATGAATTTTGATGGCAAAGCCAGTGGGTCGAAAGCGTACAAGGAGTTGCTTGTGAAGAGTGCTGAAAACCTGCTGCCGGCCATGCATTTCAGAACGTAATTGCAGTTGTGGCAGGGTTCGGGAATGAATTCAAGGGCGTTCATTCTCTTCATAAAGGGCGAGTTCCAGGCCTCGTGAAAGCTTCCAGTTAGGGCATTTCCCAACGGAACCTCAAGGAAGTAGCTTGGCTTGATTTTTGAGGAAGTGTCAACAAAGAGGCTTGAGTGCCCGTCCTCGTAAATGCCTCCAAGCGCAATTTCCTCGACCTGTTTTGGGTTTGAGCAGCAGAAGGGCAGTGCGTTTTCGATCAGGTGCCAGTCTTTCTTTGCCAGGGATGAATTGAATTGTCTGATTTTTTGGACCGCCAATTGCATGTCTTCACTGCTTACAGGGCTTTTGTTCAACTGGTTTGGAATTTGCCTTAGGAGAACCCATTGGGAGAACTGGTTTTGGGAAATGACCTCGTGAAATTTTTCCAGGTTTTGGATGTTTTCCTTTGTCAGAATGGTTGCAGCCCTTAGGTCGAAATTGGACAGGAGGGCAAGGGAGTTTTGCGCGTTTTTGTTCAAAGGCAGGGAGTGAAGTGAAACAAGGAGGATGTCTGCGTGCTTGGCAATTTCCCCTACATTTTTTGGATTGATGAGTGAGGCATTTGTGTTAAGCGTTGTTTTAAGGCCTAGTTGTTTTGCTTGGAGAAGCAGTTTGGGAAGGCCTGGGTGAAGCATGGGTTCACCGCCTGTGAAGCGAATTCCCCCAATGCCCTCTTCCGCGGTCTTGGAAACAATTTTTTTTGCATTATTTTCGGAGAGGGACTTTTTGCTTGAGGAGACAGACTGCTTGTTGAAGCAGAAGCCGCAGTCAAAGTTGCATTCTTCCGTCAGCTGCAATTTTATTTCCAAAGGTTTTTTGAAGCCCATATGAGAAAAGTGCGTTGAAGTGAATAAAAATCAATATGAGGGTCTTGAAAATCAGTATGAACCATGTGGGACGGCTCTTGAGTATGGCCTGGCCGACATATGACTGTGTTTGTGCAGGGTTTGGGCATTTGCGTCGTTCAGGTTCATGGAGGCAAGCGTTGCCGCAGTAAGGATTGCGCCCAGGGTTAGGACAGTGTGTTTTGTAAT
>JAFCBY010000108.1 GCA_017610485.1 Candidatus Falkowiibacteriota bacterium | reverse complement strand
TGACGGAAGCTTTCCTGCAGGCACACCAGACCCAACCGACGAGCGCTTTATGAAGGACCTGGCCAAAGAGGTTTTGAAAGAAAAGGCCGACTTTGGAATGGGCTTTGACGGGGATGGAGACAGGATTGGGACCGTGGATGAAAAAGGAAGGATTTTGTGGAATGATGTCCTGGTTGCCATTTTTGCAAAAGAGATTTTGGAAAGGTTTCCAAACTCAAAAATAATCTACAACACGCTTTGCTCACAGGTTGTAAAAAAGGTTGTTGAGAAAGAGGGCGGCACGCCAATCATGTGGCTGACAGGCCATGCTTTCATCAAGTCAAAAATTGCTGAGGAGAACGCTGCCTTTGGAGGCGAGCTGTCAGGCCACTTCTTCTTCAATGAGAACGCTTACGGCCACGATGACGGCTCCTACGCCGCCCTAAGGCTGTTGGAGTACCTGTCGAACACAGGGCAGAGCCTAAGCCAGTTGTACGAGAGCTTCCCCAAGTACATTTCTTCGCCTGAAATAAAAATCGGGTGCCCTGACACCGAAAAGGTTAGGATAATCAAGGAGGTAACTGAAAAGTTCAAGAGGGACTTTCCAGATGCAAAGATTACCGACGACAGCGTCATACCAAACGATGACGGGACAAGGGCCGACTTTGAGGACGGCATGATTATTTTCAGGTACTCGCAGAACGGGCCATATGTAACAATGAAATTCGAGGCCAAGGACCAAGAGACATATGACAAGAGGAAAGTCTATGTCAGGGAAATGCTTGAAAGCTATCCGGAAATGATTTGGAAAGACCAATTGTGCGTCAACCTTGATTCCCTTAAGTAAATCTCAACCATGCTGGCTGGTGCAAATGTGGAGAAATCAAAGGAACTGGAAACCACAATTTCTGCAGCCGAAGAGGCTGGGAAAATTCTTTTGGGTGGGATGGAAACCAGGAAGGTTGTTGAGCTAAAAAGGCCAAGCAGACTTTTCTACTGATGTTGGCCTTAAAGCTGAGAAGGCTATAATTGCGGTAATTGAAAAGGCTTTTCCAGACCACAACATTCTTGCGGAGGAAAGCCCGAAAAAGGAAAAGGGTTCAGAGAGCACCTGGATTGTTGACCCCTTGGACGGCACCAAGAACTACTTTGGGAAAATACCTATCTTCAGCGTTTCGATTGCGCTTGCAAGGGAAAAGGAAATTGTTTTGGGTGTTGTCTTTGACCCTTCAACAGGAATGCTGTACCATGCAGAGAATGGAAAGGGCGCGTTCTTGAACGGTGAAAGGATAGGGGTTTCACAGACAAAAAATTTGGACAAGTCCACTGTGTTTTTGGACGGGGGAAAACTGGGAAAAATGAATCCGATGCACCTAGACCGAATGGCCAAAAAAATTTACAGGATAAGGAACTTTGGGAACGGCTCGCTTGGCCTTTGCTATGTTGCGCAAGGCGGCTATGACGCGTACGTTGGCAGTGCTGTAACCAAGGTAATGGACATTGCAGCAGGCCTTGTTATTGCAGAGGGGGCAGGCGCAACGATTACTGACAAGAAGGATGGGAAGCCAGACCTGTTTAAAAGCAGGGAAATAGTTGCAAGCAACGGGCTTTTGCATAAAGAGCTGCTGGAAATTTTTAAGTAGAAAAACTTATTCTGATTCTCCCCTGAAGAATTCGGCCGCCTGCTCTGGGGAAACTGTGTTGATGATGCAGCCAGTGCAGTGCTCGAAGCCGCCCCAGGTGATGAACCTTGGCACGATCTTGACGTGGATATGGTGCTTTTTCCCCACAGGGGCCTCGTGGAAGTACATGTTGTAGGGCGCGTTCAGGACAGCGAGCCTTGAAAGGGTTTTTTTGATGAGCTCTGCTAGCTCAAGCAAGTGCTTTTCTTTGAGGTCTGAAAAGCTGTCAAAGTGCTGCTTGGAAAAAATGCCGGCCTCAAACTCGAATATTGATGCATAGGGTGTGAAGACAAGGAATGTGCCGTTTTCGGAAATTCGCCTTGGGCCCTTTCTCTCAAGCTTTGTTACCTCACAGTAAGGGCACTTCCTGTGCTTTTTCCTGTGGGCTGCAATTGCCTTTATTTCCCTGTCAACGTTCTTCGGAAGCTTGTTGTAGGCGATTATTTGGCTATGCTCGTGTACCAGGCTGGTTCCGGCCTCAAGGCCATGGTTTTTGAACATTGCCACAAACTTTATGCCAGGCACCTTGTACAGGGCATTGCGCCTCTTAAACATTAGCTGGAGGTATTTGGCAATGTGTTCAATGCTGAGGTCGTGGAACTGCGTTGAATGGGACGGGGTTTCCACAATGACCTCGTGCTTGCCGAAGGCGTTTCCGCTTGTGAAATATGTTCCCTTGGTTTTTACCTTTGGGCTGGCCTCAATTGTTACGGCAGGAAACTTGTTTTCGAAGTTTCTCAGAATCCACTTTCCCTTTTCTTCAACGCGGTCAATCTCGGGAGGCGTAGTCTTCTCATTGCCTGGGCAGAATGGGCAGGAGCCATGCTCAACAATCTTTTGATGTTTCTTTATGAAGTCTCTGGGCCTCTTCGCCCGCTCGGTGTTGACAATCACCCACCGGTCAAAAATGTAGTCCTTTCTAAGCTCGTGCATCGGTTTTCACAAGGCAATATAGGGGTAAAGGGGAATTTAAAGGTTGCTAATTCGAGCGAAGCGAGCAGGTGACATCGAGCGCCAAAAACGCACGAATAGGGCACCCAGCTCGGCCGGCTGCTCGGCCATTTAAAGGTTGCTAATGCGAAGCATGTGCTATTGGCCGTGCCATATTCCCTGCAGGGACAATTAGGGGAAACTAGGACAGCATTCCCCAGACCTCAAACCAAAAATCAATTGTTGGATTGTCAGTCCAAGTTTGGCCACTGTCCAAACTGTCCTTGCGCTCTCCGCCGGCATAGCCATCAACTGTACCAGAACGCCAGACAACCATGCTCTCAAACTCCACTCCATCCGGGGCCGAAAGTACGATGGCATACATTGTTCCCGCAGAAAGGCTGCAAGGGTTACTTGGGGTTATTTCATACATTTCCCCTGAAGGGCTTACTGTTAGACTCAAGGGTATTTCAACCAGCTCCCCTGCAGCAGCTGTTGTAAGAGAATCTCCGTCAAATGTTCCAAAGCAAATGGGTACACTGGCAGGGCCGCCATCGACAGTATTTCTAATGCCCAAATTCAACATTCCGGGCAAGCCATACCTAAAAAGCCTTGCCTTGACGCTTGTGACAGTGTGCGCTGCACTTGGAGTAAAAGTTTGCGCAACCCAATATGAGTCATAAAAACCAAACATTTCTATTACGTCATTCCCTTCATAACTTTCAAACAATTGAGGGGATTCTTCTTCGCCTCCCTCGGTATTGCCTTCGTTTGCAGTTATTGTTACGCTTCTCTGCAGACTGGCAAAATCAGTGTAATCGATGTCGATGGTGCCGGAGCCATTGCCAGCCACATTACTGCACTCAAAATAAAGCTCGCCGCCGGCAGGAACCGCCCGCCTGAACCAAGGGGAACGCTATTAAGCGAACAGCCCGCACCGGAATAATTGCTGGTCATAGAAACAGAAGTAACATCAATTGAGCCGCCGGTAATATTCTGCATCTTAATCTCGGCATCAGAACCCAAAAGGGAGCCGCCCTTCATCAAAATCTTGGTGGGATCACTACTGGAAAAAACAACACTCGAAGAGCTGCTAACAATAAAAACAAGCACTGCAACAACAGTTGCTATTAGCACCAAAGCCCAGCCATAAGTCATCAAATACTCCAAGGCCGCCTGCGCAGTTGAATTCATTTCTACCATATAAGAAATCTAATATATTTAATTCTTCTTTAAAGGGGAAATTCCTGCTAGGACTCTACCCTGATTGCCCGCACTTGTTTCCCGTCGAAGAAAAGGAAGAAGGTGTTTTCCCGAACTTCGTTTGGCAGGATTAATTCAATTGTTTCGGCTGATTTGGACTGGGTGTAGTTTAGGGTTATGCCTGTCACCCTGGCTTTTTCCGGGGTCCAGGACGGGCTTGTCCTAATGTTGGCCGTGGTTGTGTTCAGGTTTTCCATAAGGAAAGTCCGGCCTTCTTTTTGGGAGAAGGCAAACTGCTTTTCGCCTGGCTGGGTGGAAAGCAGGGTGTAACTTGTTAGTGAGACTATGTCAGGCTTTTTTTCCGGAAGTTTGAGATGGAGCCAGGCCTGCACTGAATCCCTGTCGACCAGGGGAATTGTGTGCCTGAATCCCTTTTCCCCTGAGGCCAGAAGCCTTGGGAAGTTCACAAGGTAGAGCGTGCTTTGGGGCGGGAGTCCGCCGGCTATTTCTTCAGCCTGGCTTAAAATCGTTTGGGTTAGTTCGGCTGCGGCCAAGGGCTGGGGGTAGCTGACGGCAAGGGGGAAGAGGAGAATGAAGGAAAGAAAAAGCAGTGAAGCAGCCAGGGTGATTGCAAGGGAGGCCTGGCTTGCCCTGGCTTTTGGGGCATGCCTTTTTAGGAAAATTCCCAGAAGGATGGTGAATGGAATTAGGGGGATGTAGGCATACCATGGCTGAACAAGGCCGAATGCAACAAAGGCGAGGAGGAAAAGGAAAATCCAGCAGAAAAGGAACAGAGCCGGCCTGTTCTCCTTTCCCTTTGAAAAATGCAGCAGTGTGGAGAAGGCAGCTGCGGCTATGGCGATTAAAGCCAGGGCGTTGGGCAACGCCTGCCCCAAAAATGATTGGGCCAGGGCGATTGGGGCCAGGGGGCCAATTGGGAGAAAAAGGTTTGCGAAGAAGAAAAAGGCAAGCTGTGAGCCGGAGTAGGTGAAGCTTGAAAAATATCCCGAAAGCCGCTCCAAAGAGAAAATCATTAGGGCAAGGTATAAGGCAACCAGCGAGAAGAATGGGATGCAGAGCCTTAGGGATTTTTTCGAAAGCCGGGAAAATCTTTTCCCTTTCAGGAAGGCAAGGCAGTAAAAGAGCAGTACAATCGGGATCAAAACCCCTGTCTCCTTGCTGAAAATTCCAAAAAAGCAGAAGGCGATTGAAAGCAGGTAGAAGCGCCTGCCCCTGCTCTCAAAAAAGGCAATCAGGGACAGCAGGGATGCAAGCAGGCCAAAGGCAACCAGCATCTCCGGCAGCCTTGAAACAAACAAAACAGTGTTTAGGTTAATTGGGTGCAGTGCAAAAGCAAGGGCGGCCATGAAAGGAAAAAAGGCATTTTTGCTTCCAATGAGCTTTTTGGCCAGGAGAAAAACAAGCGCTGTGTTAAGCGCATGCAGGGCAAAATTGAATGAGTGGAATGCCTGGAAATCAATGCCCCTTAACATAAAAATTGACCACCAGATGAAGGAGGGGATTGGCCTGTACCAGACCGCCAGGCTTGATGGGCTGTCCGGCTGGGTGAAAATCTTCAAGGCTTGGCCTGCACCTGTCCCGTTGAGAAAAACCAGTTTTGGCAGGGTATCAAATTCCATTAGCTCTATGCCAAAGAAGGGGCTGTAGGCAAGAAGGGAAATCAGAACAAGGGCTGCGGCAAGCAAAAAAGTCATTTTGTTGAAATTTGGGCGGTACAATGCAAACTACCTCTTATGATCCCGGCAGGACAGCAATGCCATATCTTAGGAACAATCCCAACTGCACCAATCGGCCGAGTAGACGTCTGATTCGGTGCCAGTGCACTGGCCGTCACCGCAATTGGAGCCGCTGGGATTCTTTATGGTAATAATTACGCTTTTCGAAAGCCCGGCGTAGTCCGTGTAGTCAAAGGTTAATATTCCGGTGCCGTTTCCATAGGGTATGGTGCATTCGATAATCATTTCGCTCCCTGCCATAACATTAATGCTTGGCTCAAATGGGCCAATCGCCAATGCTTCCTGGTTCAGGGTGCAAGGATAGTAATTCCCAACACGGGCCATTTCTGTGACCGCAAGGTTTCCTCCGGTAATGTTCTGCATAATTATCGTTATATCAGAACCTGAAATTGCACCGCCCTTCATCATGATTTTTGTCGGGTCGCTGGAGGAAAAGATTGTGCCAGAAGCAGGGCTGCTAACAATAAAGATAAGCACGGCCACAACAGTCGCTATTAGTATCAGTGCCCAGCCATAGGTCATCAAATACTCCAAGGCTGCCTGCGCATTTGAATTCATAAAAATCGCTTCTCTAAATATATGATTTTGAAGTATTTAATTCTTTTTTAAAGGGGAAAACGGCAAAAGAAAAGACGCATAAATTGGAAAGCTGCTAGGGGCAAAGGGAATTTAAAGGCCGGTTTTTGGAGCAAGCCAGAACGGGTTTTCAACTGTTTTAGTTCTTTCTCCGAGTTTTGGTTCACCTAGTTACTGGTTGCCGCTTAAATCAGTCTTCAACAAATAAACACCCCCACCAGAACTAAAAGAATCAGTAAAACCGGCAACAACAAAACCATCAGAAACAGAAACAACAGAATGACTCTCTTCAAAGCCAGTGCCGCCAAAGTTCTTCTCCCATAATAGCTCTCCAGACAAATCCGTCTTCAACAAATAAGCCTGGTTATCAGAGCCAAAAGAAGCAGTTCTACCGGCAACAACAAAACCATCAGAAACAGAAACAACAGAACGACCTTCATCAAGGCTACTGCCACCAAAATTCTTCTCCCACAACAAATTCCCAGACAAATCAGTCTTCAACAAATAAACCTGATCACCAGAACCAAAAGAACTAGTAGACCCGGCAACAACAAAACCATCAGAAACAGAAACAACAGAAGAACCATAGTCACTGCCACTGCCACCAAAATTCTTCTCCCACAACAAATCCCCAGACAAATCAGTCTTCAACAAATAAACCTGATCACCAGAACCAAAAGAACTAGTAGACCCGGCAACAACAAAACCATCAGAAACAGAAACAACAGAAGAACCAAACTCAAAGCCACTGCCACCAAAATTCTTCTCCCACAACAAATCCCCAGACAAATCAGTCTTCAACAAATAAACCTGATCA
>JAFCBY010000107.1 GCA_017610485.1 Candidatus Falkowiibacteriota bacterium | reverse complement strand
TCCCTTCAAAGACAAAGATTGCCCTGGTTGACGTGATAGGCGAGTACGATTTTAGGCTTGTAGAGGGTGCAAACGAACGCGTTCAGTTAGAGGCAATGCTGGCACAGTTTATGAAATTCAGGAAGTGAAGTTAGAGAACGTCCCTCAAATCAGAAATTGTGTGATCTGCCTTTGTTTCTTTTATTAAGTTGTTTGGGTCAAACAGGTATGTTTCAGCCCCAAGCTTTTGGCCGAGGTCAATGTCCCGCTCCTTATCACCAATACACTTTACTCGGTCAAATTTCTTGTCACCGATGAATTCCCTTATCCTCTGCAGCTTGTAATCAAGGATGGAAAAGGTTTCCGGGTTAACGTGCTCTGAGACAACCGGGAGCAATGCATCAAACAGGTCCTGCAAACCAACCATTTCCACAAATGCTTCCAGGGCAGGAGGCGCGCAGTTTGATGCCACAATGCTTTTGTCTCCCTTGGCCCTTATTTCAGTAAGCACTTCCTTCGCATGCTCTCTTGGCTTCAAAGAACGCCTTGCAAACTCAATGCCTGTGGAAACGCCCAAGTCACCCATTTCCTTGGCTTGATCAACTGTTATGCCAGGGCAAAGCTCGAAAAAAATCTGCCTGTAGTGCTTGCCTGACAGGGAAAAGGTTTCAGCCACAGAAACCCGCCTCTCAAAGCCGTACTTTTCCAGGATAAAGTTAATCTGCTCTGCCAAAGCAATCTCGTTGTCCTTCTCCAGGACGCCATGAAAATCCCAAACAAAGAGGTTCATTTAATCGCCTAGGCATTCCCTGCAATGAATTCCAAAATAAGCTTGAGCATTTTCTCAAATTCTCCTGGCCCAGAATACTTGTGGTTTGCCCCCTCAACTATTTCAAGGCGGCAGTTTGGAATGAGGGAAGCAGTCTTTTTACTCTGCTCTATTGGAACGACTTTGTCTTGGTCGCCGTGGATAATAATTGTGGGAACCTTGATTTGACTGCCCGCTTCAAAGCCGCTGACCTTTTCCGCGTCTTCGAAGAAAGAGTAATTCAGCCTTAGTTTGCCCTTTTTGGTCTTGTGCCTGATAAAACCCTGTTTCTTCCACTGCTTAACATCTATTCTGTTTTCCTCTGCAAGAAGTTTTCCCAAGTAGTCTGAGACAGGTGACTTTAAAACAAGCAGCTGCAGGCCAGGTTCCTTGGAAGCAGCAAGCAGGGCGGCCATGCCGCCAAAGCTTGATCCAAACAAGCCAATCTTTGAAAAGCCCTTGCTTTTAACAAAGGCAATTGCATGCAGGGCATCGTCCACCGCCTCGGAAATTGTGATGTCCTCAAACTTGCCATCGCTTTCCCCATGGCCAAAGAAGTCAAAGCGAAAGGTGGAAATCCCCTTTTCGTTCAAGATCCTTTCCAGCCAGAGGTAGGTAGCGCTTTCCTTGCTTGCATCAAAGCCATGGCAGAGGACAATAATCAGTTTCTCCTTGCCCTCACTTGGATTAGATAGAATTCCAACAAGTTTGCCCCCCTTGCTGTTCTGGAATGAAAGCTTTTCCTGCATTGTTTACCAAACCTTTTCAAGATTTTTTACACCATGTAAATACTGCTCTTTTGTCATCCTGTTCTTTACTCCAAGCTCTGCAAGCCTGTCCATCATTTCACTTATTGTTATGCCAGCCTTCTCTGCCGCTTTTCCTATGGATATTTTTCCATCTCTGTGCTGCTCTATAGCCATCTGTAGTCTTCCTTTTTCCAAAAGCTCTCTAATTACCTTTGCTTTGTCAACGTTTTCTTCTTTTGCTTCAGCTTTAACAAAGCGAAGGTCATCATCGTCAAGCCTAACACTCAATATCTTCTGCATTTTTCCATCACCTCAATTGATTTCTAACACCAGTAATTATTTCATCAGCATAACGCCCAAAATGGACAAGTTTCTGTAGCTTTAATAAAGCCTCCTTTTTATCCAAATTCTTTTCCTTATTAAGTTTTAGAAGGATGGCCATAGCCGAAACATATTTTACCTGCAAAACTATGCTGGCTTTTATAGCATTAAAGTCATCGGTTCCAACCAACCGCCAATTGTTTTCAAGGCACAGTGCCAGGGTCTCTGCTTCACCCAAATGCAATTTGAAGTCTCTTCTAATCTTTTCAACCAGGCCCTTCTTATTTACTTTCTTAACTCCTATTTTCTTCTCTTTTATCCTCTCCCTTATCAACAGCGCATCAAATGACCCCTTCCTTGTGGCTTCATTTTCCACAGCAGTTGAAATAAAGGGTTTTTTTGGAAAACTCTCGAGGAACAAATCAAGCAAATCAACTTTCGCAAGCAAAATCAAAGTCGAAGCATCAAGAGCAATCATGTAATACAATATATTACATACGTAATATAAACCTTTTTGCCCCCCTTAGAAATCGGAGAGCCTCCTCTGATGCTGCAAAAAGTCCAGCAGCTTGCTCTCCTTCTTCCACAAGTTGAAAGGAGTTTGAAGCTTTCGTTCAACAAAAGCCAGTGCAAGGCTGAGGGCACTGAAACTCAGAGGTTTCTTTGACAGGGCATTCTTCACAGATTCCTGAATCACCCAATCCCCCAACCCAAGCTGATATTCAGGAGTAATCTCCCTAAAGACAATGGCTGAGGCCTGCCTCTTAACTTTATGCAAATGCTCTGCAACAGACAATCTCGCAGCATAATAAGCGCCGGAAATGTTTGAGGCATAGGTCTTTCTCCCGCTGTAAAACTCGTGGTCTTGAATTATATGGACCTTTGAAGCGTCCTTTTCCTGGTACCAAACAGAACCAGGAACCCAAGTTTCAAGATTCTCAAAAGACCAGGCACCAGGAATCAGGAGAATAAAAAAGCGGTTGCCAAGATACTCGGAGGAAAACAATTCGATTTCCCCAAGATGCTGAAAATACTTTATTTCATCAATCAGACGATTGCTAATCGTACTTTGGGCTGCAACAATAGACCAGCGCGTTGGGACAAATTTCCTTCTTTTTCCAATTCCGAGCGTACCAGCGCTTAATAGTTTGTACAAGCGACTGATTGGAAAACCGGCTTCGTGCAGCCTCATCATTGCATCGCTCGATTTCAAGTCAGTGTCACTTACTGCGTAATCTATCTTTTTTGCGATTGAGGGGTTTTCGTCCAGGCGCATTTTGATTAGTGGGGCTGATGGGCCGTGTGGGGCAGCGCTCTCGTGGAAGGATAAAGAGGGAGAGGGTTTCTTCTTTAGCTTTACCTCGATGGAGGTCGGGTCTGAAGCCATCACAAGCTCCTGCATTTCCGCAAGCTCGTAGGAGGGCTTGGCCGCGTCAAAGACGCTTACTGCCTTGTTGCTTCTGAGGAGCTGCTGGCGGAAGGAAATGATTTCCTCTGATGGCAGGCCAAACCATTTCTCTGGCGCGTCAAGCATTGTACTGTCAAAAACCTCGGTAGGGGAGAGGGGCGCAATCTGCACCTTGGGGTAGTTCTTCCAGGAAACAAAAAGGGAGGGGGGGCTTGCCCCAGTAAACTCCGTGCCGTGGATGTTTGAAACGATTTTTGTCTGCTCCGAATGTTTTTTGAGGATTGGGCAGTAGCCAAGGCCACAGAGGAGCTTGCCCTTGCACCTGATACAAAGCTTTGGGGAAATCAAGCAGTATCACCTTTGGCGAGCGG
>JAFCBY010000106.1 GCA_017610485.1 Candidatus Falkowiibacteriota bacterium | reverse complement strand
TGCTTACCCCAAACTGCTTGGCAACCCTTGCAGCGGCGTCAACAAGCCAGTCAGCCCCTTTGACAAGCAGGCCAATTCCCAAAGCAAACAGCATTATGTCCCAAAGCAATGTCATAAAAAAACCCTAAAAGAAGAGGAAAAACCAGAATAAAAGGCTTTCCAAAAAGGCGTCTAGCAAACTTTAAATACAGAAGGAACTTATAAATTACAAATGACGGGATCAAGAATCAATAGGCCATTTCGGCCTGAGAAAAATGATAAGAAAAAGAAGCCAAGGCCAATACGCTTAAGTTGTGGAACTGTTAAAAATCGCCTCAGGCAACATAGAAACTTGTCCATCTACACAATTAAAGTAACAGAGAGCAAATCAAATCTTCAGGATTAGTGTTAGGAATTCTGGGGGGCAAAGTGTTATTATCTCACTCGTAGAGCGCTCATTTTCAAAACATTCCTCCAAAAACAAGATGTCCCAAATAGAAGAAAATGCCGTATTTGAATATGTAAAACAGGCAATCAGCCAAAAAGGAATGGGTTTGAGTTAAGTTAAATAAGAGAAAATTTGCGGGAGGGACACTTTCTACAAAAAAGTCAATGCGCTCAAGGGAGCGTAACATTTTCTGCTGAAACTCAAGAATTCCTTCCAGTTCATTGCCACTAATTAGTGCCAAACCCATATTTGCATTTTTCGCAGGCCTCATTTCCATTAGGTGTAGGCTATTTGTTTTTGTTTTGTGGGCGCTTCTTTCATTGGTTGGATGGGTTTAGGCGACTATCTTTATTCCTTTCTTTTCCGGGATGAGTGTTACATCTTCGTTTTGCTTTAGTTCGTATTGTTTGACCAGCTCTTTGGGTATTCTGACTGCAAAGCTTTCGCCCCATTTGCTGATTTTTGCGGTGTATTTCTTCATTTCCCTGTATTTTTGGGCAACTGAGTGCAATTGCTTCATGTTGACTATTTCCTCATCGCATTTAGTGCATTTGCTATACTTGTACTCGAACCCTTCGGGTGTGGTGCCTTTTCTTTCAACCATTTTTCCAGCGCATTTTGTACAGTTCATAATTCATCTCCTCTTTTTCTCAATTGTAACAATCTTAATTAAATTTCCGGTTATTTCGTCAACACATATTACGGTGAATTGCTTGAAGCGCTTCTCAAACTTTACTCGGCCTTTACCATACTTTTTCATTTTCCCTGTTTGCAATATATCCTCAATCAATTCAGGGCTTACCTTGCGCTGCATTGCCCTAACAAAGGCATGCCGCGTCAACACGATTTTATGCTGTTCTTTCCTCAAGCAACCACTAAACAAAATAAGCAACAAAAGATATTTAAAGATATCTTAAGATATCATGCGGGAGGGAGGATTTGAACCCCCGAAGGCACTAAGCCACCAGGCCCTCAACCTGGCCGAATTGACCGCTATCGGACTCCCGCTACTGTGTTTTGTATAATAAGAATGGGTCAATAAAGCCTTTTAATATTTGCTCTCTTTGCTCCAAAGTAGTTTTTGGGGGGCAATGTCCAAATTTTTGTTCTACAGCAAGTTTCGTTAAGTGTTTTGAATTATGCGAACCGACAATTTGGAAAAATTTTTTGTGATGTGGGCGAAATAGGTCACTTCTGTAAGACCTTTGTTCATTTGTTTTTCCCTTATAGTTTCTAACGTAATGTTTTAGATTTAGTCTTCTCAAAATTTCACTTGCTTCAAGAATCAAATTTTGTGAAGTCAAGCAAATGCTGACAACTCCGACAACATGCAGATTGCTTTTTGCAGTATTGTTCTGTTTATAGCTTATTGTTCCGTCTGTATCAAATAGCCCTCTTACAAACGCCTTTGAATATTTGACATCCTCTTTTATCCAATTCGGTATGAAAAGCTCTTCCTTTTTTCCGATTTTAATTCCACTCTCTTCAAAGAATGTTCTTATCTTGGGGGCTTTCAACAGAAACGCCAAACGTATTTTTCTTTCGGTCATGTATAAGACTTACTTGCTTTTTTAAGGTGGGTTCAAGTAATTTATTGCAAAGGGGGATAACAAATTTTAGATAATGTAGCCTATCTTCTTTTGCATCACGCCTCAACTGGAATTTAACCTTGTTAGTTCCCTTTCTAAAGGTTACACTCCCATCGCCTAAAACAAGTCCTACAAACTCAGCTAGTTCCTCAGAAAATTTAACTCCCATAGAATAGATTAGGTTTTTAGGACTTAATTACTTTTGGATAGTAGGCTTCCGGTGAAATTAGCTTTTATCAATTTTCACAACTTTTATCCAGAATGTCAGGGGCTTTCCTGCAAGCTGGTGGTTGAAGTCAATCACAATCACATCGTCCCTTATTTCTGTTACGATGCCGTTTACGCCGGTTCCCTGGCTTGTTACAGACATTCCGACCTCAAGGCTGCTCAAATCTCCAAACTGTGCCTTTGGGATTTCCTGAATCTTGCTTGGGTCTGATTCCCCGTAGGCATCGCTTGCCGGCATGGTAACGGTTTTCTCCTCGTTCAAGGCCATTCCAATTACTGCCTTGTCAAAGCCCTTGATCATCTGGCCTGCTCCGGCCTTAAACTCTAAGGGGCCGCGGCCCTCGCTTGCGTCAAACTGCGTGCCGTCCTCTAACGTGCCCTTGTACTCGACAGCTATATTGTCTCCTGACTCAACTCTCTCAACATCCATTGCAGAACCTCCATTTTCTCCAGAGGGCTGAATAATTGCAGCACCCCCGTTTTCCCCGTTTCCTTCAGCCGGTTGCGTACAGCCACTTAGAGCAAGCACGGCAACCAATAAAAGAACTCCAAAAATTTCCTTTTTCATTCACATAATTGAAATAAGTTAACTTATAATTACTTTTGGGTGGCTTAGGCAAAGCCTTAAATAGAAAAAAAGTGTTCTTTTTCTGCAATGCTGGACAAAAACACCCCTGAAAAAAAGCCTGCCGAAAAGAAAAAGGCAGGCCGCAAAAGCCCCTGGAAAAGGCAGAGGCTTAGCCTTGGCCAGCGGGCGGCAGACAGCCTGGCTGCCAAGGCCGGAAGCTGGGGCTTCATAATTGGCTTCTTCGTTTTTCTAATAGGGTGGATTGCAATAAACCTCGAACTGGTATACGTTCAAAAATGGGACCCCTACCCATTTATCTTGCTTAACCTTTTCCTAAGCTGCCTTGCGGCAATTCAGGCTCCCGTCATTCTCATGTCGCAGAACCGGGCGGCCGAAAGGGACAGGCGGCAGGTGGCAAAAGACTACTATATCGACAGAAAGGCCGAGAAGGAAATCAAGGTCCTGCAGATGCAGGTTCTGGAGATTAAGGAACTAATTTCGAAACAGTCAACCCAGGAAGAATCCAGGAAGATTGAAAGCGAGGTCAAAAAGATCCAGTCTGACTTGGAAAACATGTCGAAGACACTGCAGCTGGAGTAACTAAAACAAAAGAATTTAATTCTAAGGGCTTATCCAGGCCTACAAGGAAAAGCTCACGGCCATAATAAAGAACAATTCTGCGAAGAGCGTGACTGTTGCAATAATGGAGGTGCCCTGCTGTTCAGGCTTGCTGCAGGCTGTAGAGCAGGCAGTTGAAGATTCTGGAAAAGGCATTCCTGTTGAAGGGAAAATTGTCAGGATTAACGGAGATTTGTAGGAATTGAAAAAGGGC
>JAFCBY010000105.1 GCA_017610485.1 Candidatus Falkowiibacteriota bacterium | reverse complement strand
ATTCAGCCATGGAAGAAACGATGCCCAAAAGCCAATGGGAATTCTCGTAATGGTGCTCGCAATTTATTTTGGGTGGCAGAATCCAAGCGTGCCAATCTGGGTCATTATAAGCATGGGAGTTGTTGCCGGAATAGGCGTTGCGTACGGGGGATGGCGCATAATAAAAACGATGGGAATGAGAATTGCACCCATATCCTTGGAGCAGAGTTTTTCCGCACAAACCTCTGCCGCGCTCGTAATGCACGGGGCCTCAGTTTTTGGAATTCCGGTTTCAACAACCCACACAATCACATCAGCAATTGTCGGGGCAGGCGTGGCAAAACGAGTTTCAAGCATGCGCTGGGGCATTGTGAGCGAAATTGCAATGTCGTGGGTTTTAACCCTGCCTGCAACAATTGCACTGGGATGGGCAATCGCAAGCCTGCTCGGGCTCGTTTTCTAATCGGACGAATCTCGCCCCTGGGCTGACAGGAAAAGGCGCAATGAAACCCTTTTTAACATTTAACACCCATTGCTTCTATAGGCAATGATGAGGTGAATTCTAGTATGAACAGAATACAGCTTTTTGGGGCAGTGCTTGTAATAATTGGATTGGCTATGCTTACAATTCTCCCAATTATTGGAATCGTTGTTGGAGAGCTTTTTATCCTGTTTTCAGTTGTTGGAGGCTGGGTCATTGCATTAATTGGGGCAGCGGTTGTGATTGCCTCACTAGTATTTGAGAGATTGGATGACATGAAAAAGGAAAACTTTTGAGGTGGAAAAAGATGATTATCGTTAACACGGATTTCGTTCAAGGAAAAACAATAGTTGAAACACTTGGAATTGTGAGGGGAAACACCATCAGGGCAAAGCACCTTGGAAAAGACATTGTGGCAGGCTTAAGGCAGGTTGTCGGCGGCGAATTAAAGGAGTACACCGAAATGCTTACAGAGGCAAGAAAGGAGTCAATGCAGAGAATGGAAAAGGAAGCAAAAGCCCTTGGAGCAGACGGAATAGTCAATGTGAGGTACACGACCTCACAGGTAATGGCCTCAGCAGCAGAAATACTGGTCTACGGAACAGCGGTAAAACTCAAGTGAAGGCACAGGCAATATATAATGGGGCAATCTGCTTTGGCAGGCACTACGGTTCGGGTTAGACAAACCCTATTTTGAGCATCTCACTTGGGTGCGAAAGCATTCTAAGGGGGCTTTGAAACGAGCCTGCAAGGCAGCCGCAGTTTGAGCAGTCTGCGTTGTCTCCAAAGCACCTCCGTTTCTTCCATGAAACATCAAAGTGAAGTGCGTTGTCTCCCCAGTGGCAGTAATCCCTGTGATCGGGGTACTCGTACCATTTTATCATCGGCTTGCTGAGAAGCAAATCGTTTGGGTAAAGTGACTTGACTCTTTTGAGTTCGCCTATTATCTCTTTTCTCTCCTCTTTTATGGTTAGGGGGGTCTTCACCCCAATTGCAAAAGTGTAAATGTTGCAGACGACCCCGTTGAAGCCGTTCTCCTTTGAGATTTTTACGACCTCTTCAAGATCCCTATAGTTGCCTTTCATTAGGGTCATGTTGATAACAACGCGCTTGTCCCCCGAATAATTTTTTAGAATCCTCTCAAAGGTGCCTTTTCCCCTTATTGAGTCATTTGTGTTCTGGGAGCCATCAACTGAGATATATATCCTGTGATTGAATTCTTTGGGAATCCTTATCGTTCCATTCGTGATAACGTAGACAAAGGGAAATGTTTTGTCCGCAAGCATTAGGACGTCTTCCCTAAGGGCCGGTTCCCCCCCAACCAGGAGAATAAACCTTGCCCCTGCATTGTGCAGGCCGCTAAACCTTTTCTCCCACTCTTCCAAGGGAACCTCCTTTTTCTCCAGGCTCTTCTTGGCGTGGAAATGGTAGCAGTGCTTGCATCTTAGGTTGCAGTTGTCTGTTACGTCAACCTCCACCATGAATTTTGCCCCCAAAAGAAGCCTTTTTACCTCGAGCAAAAAAAAGTGAGACAGACCAAGAAACCGGTTCATAATAGAAGCAGCCCTGCAAACCTTTAAATTCGGAAGCAAACACAATCTAATTGGCAATGATGAGGTTAATGCCTAAAAAAGCGTTAATGAAGCTCCCAACCGCAGCAAGCTGCAGAGTATCTTATTGAAACCAACAAGCCAGGACTGAATTAAATCTTGTCGCAGCAAGCTGCGGGGCATTAAACCCAAGCGGGAGTCAAGATTTAAAAACAGGGCGATATTTAATCTTTTATATAAATAAGGGCTTATGGTGACATTATGAAGAAGAGTATCGTAATTGTGGATTTGCTGTTGCTAATAATATTTCCAATAGTGATAGTGACAAAATTTATCGGCCTGCCTTTCACAAACCTTGTTCAACCAATCTTTTTAGGCCTTATTATCATGCACATTATTCAACATTGGAAAATTATTGTCCATTTGATTAAAGGGCTAAAGAAGAAAAAATGAAACCCTTTTAGCCAGTAATCACTATCAAGTTCTACAGGCAATGATAAGGTTAACATCCAAAAACTGGGAGGTGTTACCACCACTTTTAAACTTCCCAATTCACTGACTTGTAAATAGAAAATAATAGTTCGTATTTTATTCTCAACCTTTAAGGCGATTGCCTAGACGAGTTTAGGCAATTAATTATTTATAAAGAGGAATTTTTCTTTATAAAGAAATATCAGCCAAAAGATAAGCTTAAATATAGTTGTATATCAATTGATATATAGTGGTTCTTATGCAAAAACAAATGCAAATTTTCAAAAACGACGTGCTTCGGTATCCAAGGCTGGATACTGTGCTGATGATTGAAAAAGCACTAATGAAAGCCGGTGGCGACTACACTTTGCGGGAACTTTGGAAAAAGCTTCCAAAAAAAGTAATGTGGCAAACCTATATGACTACTTTAGATTACTTGGAATACAGCGGCAAAATACTGATTGACAACGAAAAGCACCCTATTTGGATTTGGGCACCAAAAGAAGTTGAAAAACTCAAGAAAAAAGGGTTAGTGGTTAGATGAAACAAAAAGCCGAGCGAATCAAGAAAGTTGCTTTTGCAGACTCATCTATCAAAAAGGCTTTTGAAGAGCTTGGAAAAGGGAAATACGAAGAACAACAATTAGTCACTTTCCTCAATCGGGCCATTGACGACCTAAAGCAAAACCCCCTATGCGGAATCCGAGTGCCATCCAAACAATGGCCAAAAGAATATATCCAAAAATACAAAATGAAATAGGGGCTCCGCCCCTATAACCCCGTGAATTTAATCTGCGGGCTTTCAGCCGCTTGGGCGGCTTCCAGCCGCGCAGTATCGTGCATCGTCATTTTTACATTACGTCTTCTATAACTTGAACATTGTGCTGTCCTATGCTTCGATTATTCCACCAAATTCAACTTGTCTTATACTGATTTCAAGCACTCCAGCTGCCTTTCCGCTTACCAGCTGTCCTGCTTTTGGTGTAACGCCAGTGCTTGTTACTGATACTTTTATGTTCGTATTGATTTCGCCGTCCTTGGCTTTTTGAATTTTTCCGCTTAGCGCGTTCAACTCGAACTCGCTCTCAAACCTTGCCCTGTTTAGGGCGCCGTTCGGTTCAGGCAAAATCAACTCAAATTCCTTTATTTTTCCAGACCCGCTTAC
>JAFCBY010000024.1 GCA_017610485.1 Candidatus Falkowiibacteriota bacterium | reverse complement strand
TCTTCTTCATAAAAATTAAGTCTTTCATCCTCAACTGTTCCGTCGCCGAGGAGATAACCTACAACTTGGGCGAGGTTCTCGTTAACTTCTGTTGGCAAGTACAAATCGCTTTTTGGATTGCAGAAATCTGAAACAAATTCGTCTGCATCTACACTCAAGCCTTTGCAAATTCTTTCCAAATAGCCTTTTCTTGGGTTAAATCCCCCCAGCTCGAATCGCGATACAGAAGCTTGATGTATTCCTATTTTTTTTCCTAATTCCTTTTGGCTAAGATTTTTGGTCTTTCTTGTTTCAACCAAAAATTTAAGCCCGTTCTTTGAGATAATATAACTGTTAAAATAGTTATGGTCAAGTTTTTGAACATTGCTTGTTACTTGGATTTTTTCAGGCATTATAAGAAAATCATTTTCCCTCAAATCTTTCGCAGGCTTTTCTTCTACCTTGCCCTGATTCCAGCAAAAGAATCGGTGGTCTTTGGAGCAAATAACACTCAGCTGAGGATATCTTGTAATTATTTTTAAGGCCTCAAACTTGTTTGCCTTCCACTTGTTAGAAATAAATGAATCCTGGATTGAATAATCTCCAAAATCCACGCTCTTCACCGCTGATGGATTGCCAACCTCGCTTATCTTCACAATGTTGCCGTCACTAAGTTGAACCAGGGAATCTCCCACAAGGCACTGCCCTCCTGCTCTTGTCTTGCCGGCAACTCCGCTCGTAAAATGCCCAAGAATCTCGTACTTCTTCCCGATTAGGATTGCAATGGTTGCCTCATTCTTGTCGATGGTCAAAAGCCCAAATACTTCGGAGGGTTGGATCATTTCCTGCAGGGGCCCAAGGTGGAATTCTGAATCGCACCAGTAGAGCTTTGTGTTAAGCATCTTTAAGGGATTTAGGGTAAAGAGTTGAATGTCTGATTTTCCCTGCTGCTGGCTTACATTTCCACAGAACACGATTATGCCGTTCTTCGGCAGCTTAAAATTAATGGTTTTCAAAAAGTTCTGGACTTTCCTTAAAGCCCCTTGCACGTTCTTCCTTGTAGTAGGGCTCTTTATGTTGCTGCTTTGTGACATTTCCTCCGTAATTTGGCCGGTTACCAGACTCCTGTCCACGTCAGGCGGCAGATAGAGCGAAATAAGCTCTGTTCCCTTTCCTTTGAAGGAACCGAGATTTCGCAGCTTCTTTTTGAAAACCGCCAATTCGACCTCTGGAATTTCCTCAATTCTTTCACTAGACATACTAACCAGTTCTGGAGCCAATATTTAAATAAAGGGGAATACCTATAATAAAGTAACAATCAATAACAATTAAATTACTGTTTAAAAGAGGCGGTTTTTGTGTTTGACGGAATGTTTGAAATCTTCAACGAAGACAAGAAGGAAGAGGAGGAAACAGAAATTTCCTATCCCACTCCAGCCCCTTCTGCTTCCTCAGAATACCCGTCAGCCCCTGCATACTCTTCGGCCTCATCCAAAGTTTTTGTAATAAGCGTCGGGGGCAGCATTCTTGTGGGTTCAAAACAGTACTCCGAAAACGTTTCGGCCATAGCCTCCTGCTTAAATGATTTGATAAGGCAGGGCTACAAGCTTGTTTTGGTGGTCGGCGGAGGAAAAACGGCCCGCGATTACGTTGCAGCGGCAAGGGACTCGGGCGCAAATAATTTCGAGCTGGACGAACTTGGCATAAAGGTCACAAGGCTAAACGCTTCACTGCTCATTCCAGCAATTGAAAATGCCCACCCAGAGGTTCTTACAGAGGTAAAACAGGCTGCCGGCATTCTTGCCCAGGGCAAGACGCCAATCTTTGGCGGAATAATGCCTGGCTTTACGACAGACGCTGTTGCCGTCCTCCTCGCAGAATACCTCAACGGAACCTTTGTCAACCTAAGCAATGTGGACGGCATCTTTACGGCAGATCCAGCAGTGCACTCAAGCGCTGTAATGTACCACGAGATTGGCTATGACAAGCTGTTCGAAATCCTTTTGTCAAACACAATGAAACCAAGCCAAAACCTCATAGTTGACCTTCCTGCTGCAATGGTTCTAAAGAGAAGCGGTCTAACCGCTTTCTTCCTTAATGGGCATGACACAGAGAACATCAAGGCAGCTGTTCAGGGCATGTCCTTCAAGGGAACAATTGTAAGGCCTGGCGCGGAAGAGCTTTTGGACGAGGAACCAGTCAAGCCAGCAAGAAAGCGCACTGCCAAAAAGAAAACCGCAAAGAAAAAGGCCGCTTCAAAGAGAGCAAAACCCAAGTTCGACGATGATGACCATGAGCTAGATCCAGACAAGATAAGGTTTTAGGAAAGATCTTCAAACTCGTAATCTTCAAGCTTTTTCTCCCCGAGCACAACCCTTGCCTCCGCAGGGTTGATGACAGGCTTGCCATAAAGGCTGCTGTCATCCAGGGCAATTCTCGGGCAGGCAGTGGAAACAATTGCCTCAACACCAATTCCCAAAACATAGTCTGGGGCAAGCAGGTTGCTTGTGAAAACAAACGCCTTTTTGCCCCGTTGCTCAAACTTTTTCTTAAGATTCCTTGCAAGGGCAAGCCTCTGCTGGCCCTTCTTTGTACTAACCCATATTGCAAAACTTTTTGCCTGCCTTGCCTTCTCAATCATCGCAATCCTTTTCCTTAGGAACAGGTCGCGCTGCAGGGCAAGCTCCTGCACCTCTTTTTCAATTGGGTCAACCAAAAAGACCAGCTTGTTGACGGCAAAGCTAAGTCCAATTGGGTGGAACAGGCCGTCTCCCACAAAGGCAATTGCATCAATCTTTTTTCCGATTGCCTTGACGCTTGTGTAATTGCAGCCAAGTACCTGTCCCTTTTCCACATTCCTGCCTTTTCCAACAAAAACCCCGAATCCTCTTTTCTTCATTTCAGCTTCAACAATCCTGAGGTGCTGCCTGAACTGAATTGTGCTGCAAAGCCCGATTTTCTTAAAGCCCTTTTTTTCCATTTGCTCGGCCAGGCTTTCCGCAAGCCTTGAAACAGCCCTTTTGTCAGGATTGTACTCAACCGGAATGTATACAGTTTCAACGGCCTCCTTTGCAACGAATTTGGTGTGCCCAAAATGAATCAGCAGATCTGCCCCGAGCTCTTTTGATGCCACGTCCTTTAGCCCGCAGGCCCCAAAGCAGGGGTCGACAAACGCAAACGCCTCTGCTCCTGTCTTTCCCTCCAATTTCTCGAGCATGGCAGGCAGCCTTGTCTTCATTCCCTCGGGAATCTGAACTGCAACAAGCTTTGCCTTCCTTTTCCTGACTTCGGCAACGGCTTTCCCTAAATCGAATTCGAACATAAAGATTATTTGCCGAAAAAAGGCATTTAAGGCTATTCCCTGCTGCCTTTTCCAAGAATGAGCCTCTTTTCCTCTGCTAGCACAACATCCCTGATCCTTTCCACCGCGTCAATGTTTGCCGAGATGCTGTCAATTCCAAATTCGACCAGGTGCTTTACCATTTCAGGATTGCTTGCGGCCTGCCCGCAGATGCTTGTTATGACATTTGCCCTCCTGCACTTCCAGATCACATGCTTTAAGCTTCTCAAAACGGCTGGGTGAAGTTCTGTGAAAAGACCCTGAATTTTCTCGTTGTTCCTGTCAATTCCCAGGGTGAGCTGCGTAAGGTCATTTGTCCCGAACGAAATAAAGTCAATTCCTGCCTTGAGAATCTCGTCAATTCCCCAGACAGAGGCAGGTGTCTCAATCATAACTCCAAACTTTGCCTTTCCAATTAAACCGAGTTCCTCCGCAATCTTTTTTGCCGCCCTTACCTCGTCGGCCGACTGCACAAAGGGAAGCATAACCCCGACATTGTCCACACCCTCGTCATTCAGTTCCAGTATTGCCCTGAACTGCGCCTTCAAAAGTTCGGGCTGGTCCAAGTCCCGTCTTATCCCGTGCCATCCAAGCATTGGGTTATCTTCCTCTGGCTCCTTGTCCCCTCCCTTCAGACCGCGGAACTCGTCGGTCCTTGCATCAAACGTCCTGTACCAGACCGGCTTTCCCTTGAAAAGTGATGCTACTTTCTTAATTCCTTCCTTAATAACCTTAACAAGCTCGTCCTGCTTTTCTTCCCTTATGAACTGCGCAGGGTGCTTTCCGCTGCTTGTAATCATGTGCTCTGCCCTCAGCAGCCCGACCCCGTCCGCATTTGTCTTTGCCGCATCGTCCGCCGCGTCAGGCAATGCCACATTAACCTTTACCTTTGGCGCGATTTTCCTCAACAGGTCCACAATCTTTTCCTCTTCTTCCATCTGCTCAGCCTGCGGCATTTCCTCGGCCTTTTTTCCTCCAAACTCTGCAACAATCTCCTTTGCCTCTTCGCCCGCCTTTTCCAAAATCTCATCCCTTTCCTCTTCAACACGGGCGGCAAATTCTTCCACAGCCAATTGCTTTCCCGGTATCCTGGCTTTTTCTGCCTTTACAGCAGCTTCCTGTTTCACGGCTTCCTCTGTTGTATCGTCCTTCAAGGCCTCTTCAATATCATCAAATTCGGTAAGCTTAACAATTTCTATCTCCTGCACCTTTGGCTTTTCAACCTCGACAATGCCCTTGTAGACAATGCCGTCATAGCCGTTGGCGGTAACCTTGTCTCCGTCCTCCAAAATTTCGGTTGCCTTTCCTGTTCCCACAACGCATGGAATTCCCAACTCCCTGCTTACAATTGCGGCGTGGCATGTTACTCCGCCTTCATCGGTTATTATTGCACGGCTTTTCTTCATTGTCGGGACCCAGTCAGGGCTTGTCATTGGTGCAACAAGGATATCCCCTTTCATCACCTTGTTTATCTGGGCAACGTTTCTCACAACCTTGGTTTTTCCTGAAGCAATGCCTGGCGATGCAGCCAGGCCGTTCAAAATCACGTCGTCCTTCAGGGCCTCGAGCTGCTTTTCCCTTTCCTCTTTGGTTGAGCCCTTGTCCTTTAGGCCAAGGGTTGTAATCGGCCTGCTTTGCACGATGAAAAGCTCCTTGTTCTCGATTGCCCACTCAATGTCCTGTGGCTTTTTGTAGTGGTTTTCAATCTGCTTCCCCAGCTTTGCAATCTGGATAATTGTCTTGTCGTCAATCTTTTGCTTTTTTGCAACTGCCGCTGAAAGCTTCTCCCTAATATTTTCCTTGCCTTTTTTCACAATCTTGAAGTCCTGCTCGTGAATCTTTTTTTCGACCAGCTTGAAGCTTCCCTTGTCAACTGTGTAGGTGTCAGGTGTCACGCTTCCTGACACAATTGCTTCCCCTAAGCCAAAGCCGGCCTCGATTAAAATCTTGGTTTCGTCGCCTGTGGGTTCGGCTGTAAACATTATTCCGCTTGTTTGGCCGTTGACCATTTTTTGGACCACTACGGCAATGCCGACGGTTTTCGTTGGAAAATTGTTTTTCTTCCTGTAGTATACTGCCCTCGCGGTAAAAAGGGAGGCCCAGCACCTTTGAATTGTCTTGACAAGGCTTTGCCTGCCCTTTACGTTCAAAAAGCTTTCCTGCTGGCCTGCAAAACTAGCTGAGTTGTGTGTAATAATTCCGCCCATTCCGGAGGCGAAGTTTTCAAGATTTGGCACCTCAAAATCGTAAACCCAACTATCGTACTTTATTGGTGTAACCTCTTTTACTTCGTCCCATTTAATTGTTCCATTAAGTATATCACAAGAGTTTTCTAGGCCATAACGTTTTGCCTTCTTTTTTAATGCGTTCAGTGTGTGTTTTCCTTGCATGTGGCCATAGTTCCAGGGCTTCATGCCTGTTTGGAATTGCCCTTTTTCGTTGAAGTAAGCGTATTTTTTGATTTTTTCCTTTCGAACTCCGGCTTCATAGTAGGTTTTGCCACATCTTTTGCAGTAGAATCTTTTCTTCTCCTTATAATAGCTTGTTTGTTCGGCTTCTTTCCCGCATCTTTTGCATAGCGCAACCTCAACCTCTTTTTTTGGAAAATTTTTAGTGACATATCCCATTATTTCTTTTGTCAGATTTTCAGAGACATTTAAGCCAAACTTGAATTCAGGGTGTTTTTTCCTGGCTTTGTAATCTTTTATCGCTTGGCTTAATCTTTTCTTTTTCTTTTCATGATCGAACCCCACTAGTTCAGCGAATTTTTCGCTTTCGTGCTTTGGAATGCTTATCTCAAAGGACCTGTTTTTCCTTCTGATGTAGAACTCTATGTTAAGAATCTCAAGAAGCTTTAGGGTGCCTCCTGCCAGCATTTTTGAGGTCGTGCAATAGCTGACTTGTCCACCGCTTATAGTACCGTCCCCGTCAAAACAGCCTCTTAGAAAACTGGCAATGTTGTCTTTGCTCCACCCAAAGACGAAGTTTGGAACTCTTTTTGTTTTACACAGCTTGCCTTTGCCCCTTTTTCCTTCTATTGGCTCCCCGCCTGTGTTGTGCAACAACCTGACAAGCGAGGGGCAGTAAACTCTTATAGAGCCCTTGTTTATTTTTTGGTTGTGATAAAGCCCTAGTTCCCTAAGCGCGTTTTTAGCCTTTGCAATTATCGCTCCATTGTTGTTTGTTACAGAGATCCCGGTTTTGTAGGTTGATCCCTCTGCAGCGTACAATCCAAAGAAGTAGGCAACCTCTTCTGAAACCTGAATCTCTTTCGGCAAACCGTTTTGTATTTTCCAGTTGGAAGACCTGTTTTTTACCATCACCCTCCCATTGTGTTCTGTTACATCGCTTCCCTTCACATAGTCCAAAATGTTAATCGTTTCCTCAGAACTTATTTCTGGAATAAAGGAGGTGACTGGGACTTTTGACCCTTCTTTTATTTCTGAAATGTTCGCTGTCTTTGGAAGAAGAGTGTCTTCGTCTAATGTTATAAGAGTGTGATTTGGAGAAACAACGATTTCTCTTCCTGTCTTAGTCTTTATCCTAAACAAGGTGTCATTGTTTGCTTTGTGTTTATATAGGCTTTTCACTCTGAGCCATTCTACATTGTTGTTCCTCATTCCAGGAACTTCTATGTTCAGACCGCTTCCGTCGGAGATCTCTTTGTATACCTTTCCAATCTCATCATAAACTGGTTTGCCGTTGACCTTTATCAAGACATGTTCTTGTTCCGAAATACTGGGTAAGTCCTCTGCTGTTGCACTGCTTCTCACGGCGACAAATTCTTCCTCAGAGCTTGTCAGCCAGGCAATCTTCCTTTCCCCCAATTTCCCATAAGCTCTCTTTATGTCATTTGCAAGCTCTTGTGACATCGGGGTTGCCAGAATGAGCTTTCTTACCTCCTCTGTTTCTTTTGCCAGCTGGTCCATGTTCTCAACATCGATTGCGTCAATCTTGCTTATGACCTGGCTCTTTATGCCCGTTGCTTCAAGGTATCGAAAGTAGGCCTGTGCGGTTACAACAAATCCTGGCGGAACCGGGAAGTTGTGGTTTGCCATTTCCCCCAAAGAGGCCCCCTTTCCGCCCACGCTTGGAATGTCCTTTATTCTTATTTCCCTGAACCAGAGGATATTTGGGGCTTCCATTCCATAATCTTCCATTTTAACCTAATAGAAGACTGCGTTTTTGTTTAATAAAGTTTCTAATTTGAGGTCATTGCCCGGCAGCAAACAAATAAATAGTATTTCAAACATTCTGTTTATTGAAATGCGCCGCTTTAAGACAACTCCTCAGAAGAAGATTGCCGGAATGGTAATTTTGTTTGTGTTTATCCCAATTTTCATTCTCTGGTACTGGATTTTCTTTTTGGACAACAAGCCTGGTCTGGATACTGGAATCATACTTGTTGCGGTGGGCGCCCTGTTAATCTACCTTTACATAAAGTACAAGAAGCAGATTGATGCTGTGGCTTCAAAGGGCGATTTGCCCTCTTCCGCTGAAGCGGAAGAACCGGTTTCTTTGGATGGTGAAGAGTTTGATGAATCAGGCGACGAATTTGACGAGCCTGTTGAAATGCCTTCCAATCCGGGAAAGCAAAAATAGTTTGTTACTTTTTCTTTGCTTCCTTTTTGTCCTGCTTGGTGTCTTCCTTTTTGCCTTCGTCTTTCTTTTCGTCCTTCTTCTCGCCTTTTCCCTCTTCCTTCTTTTCGCCTTCTTTGCCTTCCTTTTCTGCCTCTTCTTTGGCTTTGGCTTCTTCTCTTTCGGCCTTGAGTATGTCCCTGGTCTTCTTCGGCCTTGTTCCAATGCTTTCAACGTCTGTGCCAACCCTGATGCTTATTTTTGCGCCAATTCTTGAGTTTGCCCTTTTCAGGGCCTTTTTTGCAACCTCAACGCCTTCTTCGTCAACCAAAACGCTTATCAGCTTTTGCCCTGGCCTTACTCTTATTGCCCTGCCGATGTTCTTTCCAAAGCTGTGGCTCATTCCGCTGCTTACCCTGTCCGCCCCTGCGCCCTGGGCCTGCTTGTTTTCCCTCAGGATGTGGAATGGGTATGCCCTGATTTTCATAAAATAGCCCTCTTTTCCAAGGTGGGTGTTCAAATACCTGTTGATTGCCATTCTCACGCTCTCAACGGCGTTGTCCCTGACCTGGCAGTGCTCTTCAACCTTCAGGTCAAGAATGTGGCTGAATTCCTTTGCGCCGTTTCCCATGTTGAACTGCCTTGTCTTAAGGCCTGGAATTGCGCCCACATAGCTTTTTCTGTGCACCTTAACCGCGTAACGCGTAAAAGCCCTGTCCTTCTTGCTGCTGTAGCAATGCCCTGGCCTCAAACCCATCTTAAAATCACTTAAAACTAAGCTCTCAAAAAACCCCAAAAATAGGCTTTCTTAATACAATTATTTCCCAAGAAAAGCTTTAAAAAGCCTTTTTTTCTGCAAAAAAAAAGCCTTTGGGAAATCCAAATTGCCTTTGTGGCAATTTGAAGCCTTTTTTTTTCTGTGGCAAAAAAGCCTTGGGAAAATGCTTCGCAAGCCTTTCCGCCTGGCATGTCAAACCAATAAAAAAGTAGCATTCAACCCAATTTAATTACAATCTGCAGGCTTTCAAAAAAAAAAGAAAAAAGGGTGCACAGGCCCTTACCAATAATACCTGTGCTCTACAGTGTAAGTTACTGTCTTGGTTCCGTTTGCCGGCACGCTTACGTTGAACTCTATTGTGCTGCCGCTTTTCGTTTCAAAGTTGTCGGACTTTTGAATCACTGTCCAGCTTGAGCCAACGTACTCGTGCACCGTTACCTCTGCTGCCTCGTCCTTGTGGTTTCGCAGCTCTATCTCGTAGCTGCTCCTGTAGACGCCTTTGCGCACGTTTTCGTTCAACGTCCTTGTTCTCTCGCCAACAATATCAAACGCGTCTCCCAAATAGAGGTTTACCTCCTCGTCCTTTGCAGTGTGGTCAATGAGGTCTTCTCCCACAAACTGCAGCTGGCCCTGGCTGTCTGCCTTGTAAACTCTGACCTTTCCCTTTGGCAGGGGCAGGCCCATGCCCTGTGCCTCACCATTCTTGAAGTTGAGCTTGGTCTGAACCTTTGTCCCCTGGCTTGCGCCGTCGTAGTAGAAAATCTTTTTCACCGGCACGTCCTCTGACGCAAGCAGTGAGATCTGCTTTACCTGGTTGTTCATTACGTCTGTCTGCCTGCCAAGGGTGTACATATGGTACTCAAATAAACCTTCTTCAACAAACTGTTCTCCGCCTGCGGAGGTGGGTGCCATCGCATAATCGTATTCTCTTGCATATTTCCTTTCAACTACTCTGTGAACGTCTCCTGCAACCAGCTTCAGCTTGGTGTCGGGATAGGATGTCCCGCTCTTGTTGTCTATGCTTACCCAGCCCTTGAAGTCCATTTGGGTGTCGGTTGCATTTACCTTTGCGATGTACTCCGCGTGCCATTGCACGTCGTCCGTAAGGTAGGTTGTCTGGGTCTGCCTTGTTCCCTTTTGCGCGGCGAAAAGCTTCCATATTAGGGTTGGCTTTACCCACAGGTTTTCCGGCATGTTTGGGAAAACTATCTTTTCAGGGTTGACTGAGACAACGCCCTCGCCTGTCTGCACCAGAATGCCTCCTGCATAGCTCAGCAGGGTTCCTGTGTACTCCTTTGCCTTGTCCCCTTCCATGTCAACAACGGTTATCTGCTTGTCAAGGTATTTTTCAAGCATTTTTTCCCTTGAAACCAGGTCATATTCGTAGTTCTGTTCTACAACAAAGGTTTCTGGGTATTGCATGTCCTGGAACAGGACGCTTGTTGGGTCAATCTTTGCCGCAACGTCCTTGTACTTCACCAGGTTCAGCCCCTCTTTGAGGAACAGTTCCCTTCTTTCCTTTACCAGCGCAAAGTTCTGGTTGTAAATCGTTACCTCGGTTCCGGCCTTTTCCTCACTTGTTTCCTCTGCCGCAAACCTTGCGACCACAACCTCCGGCTTTTCGGAGGAGATTGTGTACTGCACATCCTTGATGTTTATGTTTGGAATGTCAACCCTTCTGCCGCCTGTTGGAAACGGCTCATCGGTTTCCTCCACCGGGCCAACCATCAAAACAGCCGCGACAACAACTGCAAGGGCCAAAATTCCAAAAATCGCCTGCATCCTATCCAAACAAAATCACCGAATAATGATTGGCTTTAGTAGAATTTAATGGTTTCGCTTTGCAAAAAAACAGCCTTAAAACAAGGAATCAGAAGAAAAGCGAGGGGGAGGGAGTCAAGGCCGCAAATCCGGCCGGTATTGGTGCTATACTCCGCTTCGCTCTGTATAGCACGTGCTCGCTTCGCTCGCAGGAGACTTTAATAGCATTGCAGTGAGACGTCAGAACTCACGCTTCCGTCTTGGTTGATTGTCACCGTTGCTTTATAGCATCCGTTCGATTCTATGTATTGGCCTTTCCATTCCTGTGTTTCGCCTTTCAACACATAAGCCAGTTTTATGTCGTTTTCTCCAAATGGATTGGTCAGTTCTGCAGTTTTTGATTTTTCGTTTTCAATGCTGCCAAGAGCTACAGAATTGTTGGTGGTTTCAACGATTACGCCTGTAATCCCCTCTCCGCTGAAATTCTCTATGGTTACTGTTGGATTGTTTAAGCTACTTGTACAGCCACTTAAAGCAAGGAGCATACCCAGTAAAAAGATTGCCAAAAACTCTTTTTTCATTCTCATACTTTTCCCTTCAAATGCTTTTTATTGGTTTTGCTCAAGCCCATAGCTAAGAATAAGCTCAGATTGATAGCGAGGGGGGTGCTTTAAATCCTGAGTATAGGGCGCGCACCTGTTTTTGCCCCCGAATTATAACCATTATACCGGGAAGTTGATTTAAACAGAATCCAAGGCCTTTACGCCACTGCTTTTGCTTTGATTGATTCAAAGCTTATTTTTGAAAAGGCTTCTTTTGGCATGTTTTCCGAAACATCCAGTATTTCCAAGCCGACCACCTTTCCTTTTTTGTCGTAGTCTATTATGAAGCCCTCTTTTATTTCGTCGCTTTCAAAGTAGGGTTCTTCGCTGAACCTAATGTAGATTGCATCATTCTTTTCGTCATATTTTACTCTCATTTTCTCACCTAGGTTTTGTAACGGTTTGGTTTTATTACATCTATTCCCTTTACTTTGTCAAAGTGCTTGTCATTTGTTATTATTGTGTCAATGAATTTTTCTTGCATTACTGAGACCATTATTGCGTCTGCATAGTTTATGTTATATTTGCAGTAAATAGATATTGCGCCAATGGTGTTTTCTTTTGTTACTGGTTCTATGCTCATTGGCAGTGCACTTACAAGTTCAATCGCTCTTATGGCTTCCACTTTTCCAACGTATCTTGAGATGACTTCTCCAATCTCAGAGATGTTCAGTGAAGAGGCGATTGCCCCAATTTTTTCGTTTTCAATGTCTTCGATTATTTGCTTGCATTTCTTTCCAAAACTTGGATGTGATTGCGCTGCATAGATGAAAATATTGGAGTCAACGAATGCCCTCATTTAATATCACTTCTAATCTTGTGAACTGCTTTAACTGCGTCTTCATCAAACTTTGCTATGCCGTACAGTTTTTCTGCAATGTTCTTCACTCTTTTTGGCATTTTCACTTTAAAACCGTCCTCTTCCGGAATGAATGAAATCTTTCCGCCGCTTCTAACCGAGTAGGCTTCCCTCAGCTCTTTCGGTATAGTAATCTGAAATTTTGAAGTAACCTTGCTTTCGTATACCATTCTTACCACCATACCAATATGGGCTGCAACACTATAAAAAGGTTTGCTCGCTTCGCTCAATAACCCTAAGCGAGGGGGGGAGTCGAACCCATATGTGGCAAAAATTCTTTTGTCATCTTTTTTTCACAAATTCTACATTTGGCATTTTCTCAAATTTTCGGTCTCCAGTAAGAAATTTGACTCCATGACTTTTTGCAATGGTGAATCCAATAGCATCTGGAATTGAGAGTTTTCTGTTTTTGGTTTTCAAGTCTATAGCTTCCTTTAACTCTTTTGCAGCAACTTCGACTAGCAGAGGAAAATATTTGTCAGTTATTTTGTCTGCTTTCCCCTTGCTTGTTTCTTTTTTCAGCCCATAGTTTAACTCTGCGAGGTTGAATATCGTTGTCATCGCCCCCACATCTTTGTATTTTTTGTATGCTGGATTGCCTCTTATTATTTCAAAGAAGGC
>JAFCBY010000104.1 GCA_017610485.1 Candidatus Falkowiibacteriota bacterium | reverse complement strand
TGGCTTCTTTTTCTTCAGCCACCCGAGCTTTGATTTTGGCTGCTCAACCGGTTTTGGCTGGTTCACCTGATTTTGAATTGGTTTTGCCTGCCCTGTTGGCACCTGCTTTTGAACAGGCATTGGCTGTGCAGGGGCCGTTGGCTGTGGAATTGGCTTTGCTGCCTGGGTAAGCATTGGCTGCCTGGCCGGCATTGTCTTTCCAAAAAGCTTTTCTGTGGCTGTTGGCTTCTTCTTTTTCTTCAGCCACCCAAACCTTGATTTTTTCACGGGCTCTGGCTTCCCAAAGAGATTTTCCGCTGCCTGAGCAGGCTTTACTTCTTTAACTATCGTTGGCTGTTTCGCCTGCCTGGCCGGCATTGGCTCAGCCTTATTTTTTCTTTTCAGCCATCCAAAACCCGGCATTTTGAACCCTTTTTTTGCCTTATTGGACTTTGCTGCGGGGATTACAATTTGGCTGGGGGCAATTATCTTTTTCTCAGGTTGCAATCCAGGCTTTACTGCCTCTTTTCCTATCATTGGCTGCTGTGGAATTGGTTGTGTCCCTGGGTTCATTGCCGGCTTTGCTTTTTTTCCAAGTGCGTCAATTCCTGCCTGCTTGTGCATGTCTTTCTGCGTTTTCTGGTTTTCAATGCTTTCAAGCTCGTTGATTAAGCTGTCTATTTGGGTGTCTTTTTTCACGGGCACTGGAGGCGCTTTCGTTCCCCCAACTGCTTGTGCCGGTTTGGGCTGTGCAGCTCCTGCTCCCCAGGCCGGCTGCTGTTTACCCTGCTTTTGAGCAGGTGGTTGTCTTGGCTTTGGTTGTTGGGGTTGTGCTGGTTTTGGTTGTTGGGCTTGTTGTTGTGGCTGTGCAGGGGTCATTGGCTGTGGAATTGGCTTTGCTGTCTGGGCTGGTTTTGGCTGTGGGGGTTGTGCTGGTTTTGGTTGTTGCTGTGGCTGTTTTGAATCTTTTGGCTTAATTGAGCCGCCTTCCATTAGCCAAGGTGGTTTTTCCCCGCTGTCTTCCAAACTTTTCATCCAGGGAGTTGCACTAGGCGGCGGTTCTTCGGGCTTCTTTTCAGTTTCCTTCTTTGGTGGCTGTTTCCCGTTGCCTTTTGGCTTGAGTATAATCCCCTTTTTCTTTAGTATAAGCAGGGCAACGAGGCAAATGATGATTAGTACAACTGCGCCTGCGTATGGCAGGATTTCATCGAAGCCGTCAAGGCCAAGGCTTGCAAACAGCCCTTGTTCAGCCTCTACTGTGAACGCGATTGTTTGGCTGAAGGCCTTTCCCTTTGTTGTGGCTCCGCTTATCGTAAAATTGTAAATTCCTGGCTCAAGCTCTTCAGGGATTTTAAACGGCCCGAAGGAAACAGGGCAGCTTTGCGGCACGGTATTAATTTCCGGCAGCCCCAAATCGTTTGTGACTTTGAATCGGTTGAAGTTTGTATTGCATCCAATGTCCAGCGAAATATCTTCGCCTTTTTTGACGCTTGTGCTTGAAAGGGTTACGTTCAAAACTGGTGTGCCTGCAGGGGCGCTGCCTTGGTCGGTAACGTAAACGAATTTTTCCACCTTTGCGGTTTGGTTGTCGTCGTTTGTTGCAGTAAGCCAGGCGCTGTAGTCCCCTGGCTGCTGGTAGGAGTGGGTCACGTTTCCATAAAAGGCCTCTTCCTCGCTTCCGTCGCCAAAGTCTATGACGCATGTTACCTCCACGCCGTGGCCGTCGCAGCTTCCGGTAAAGCTGATGATTAAGGGCGCGTCTCCTGTTTGCAGCCCGTTTACGTCAAGGGTTACTGTTGGCATGGCGCCACACTCCAATTGCACAAAGTTGTACTCGCATTCATCTTTCCCGGTGCAGGTTATTTCTGCGTTTCCTGTGAGTTCAATCGCCCTCGCCTCTATTTTTTTCGTGCCTCCTTCGTCGAGCACAACCTTTGTCGCGTTTCCGTCCATTTTTAGGGGGGCGCAGCTTTCTATTTCTCCCGAGAAGTTCTTTATGATTGAGCCGCTCTTCAATGAGAACATGCCCTTGCCATTAACCTTAATCTTTTTGGTGAAGTATTGGATGGCGCTCTTGTTTTCGAGTGAAATTCCCATAGCCTCCAAAGTTGTTGGCCTGTAGGACTCCTTTCCAATTATCTGGCTTTCGTCCATCTTGAGGTTGCCGCTTAGGACAATCTCCCCTGGCTGGCCTCCAAAACCCCTTATCCTACTTTGGGCTAGTGTCAGGTTTTTTGCGTAAATCCATTGGATGCTTTCGCTTTCCAGCAGGCTGAGGTTCTCAAGCTTTGAGTTTCCTGTTATTGAAATGTCTCCCTCTGCCTCTATGCCTCCTTTCAGCTCCTCAATCCAGCTGCTTCCCTGTATGGTGAGGCTGTTCGCTCCCTTTAACACGATTGCCGACTTGGAAAAGTTGCCAGCGTTTCTGATGTAGCTTTCTCCGTCTAGCGAAATGCTGTCTGCCTCAATTGATTCAACTGCCTTGATGGATGCCTTGTTGGTCAGGGTTACTGACTTTGCCTTTAGGACATCCAGGTTCTCAACAAAGGCCCCTGATATGGTGAGATCTCCTTCAATCTCCATTTTGCCCTTGTTGATTTTGCTTCCGCTTATGTAAACCGCAAAGCCGTCGGAAGGCATTGTCAGGGAAATGTGTCTAACGCTTTTCCTGTTTCCCAGGGGTGCAAAGGAAAGCAGGTATTCTTGGCTTGTGCCAATAGTGCTAACAATCTTTTTGATTGCGGTCTGGTTTCCTGCCCGGCTGCCGATGGCTGCTGCGGCAGCATTAATGTCCAGGCTGGCTGAGCTTGTCCCCTCCAAAACAATGTCCCAGTTGAGATTCATTTCGGGCGACTGCAGGAACCTGACGTCATCCGAGTACTGGATGACCGCCCGCCTGATTTTCCACTCGACGGTTTTCATTCTCCCTGAAGTAAACCCGCCGTCTTGCACGATGTTCTGCCAAAAGTCGTCTATGTCCTGCTGGGTAAACCCCGTTTTTGGGGTTGTAATATTGCACCTGAAAATGCTTCCGTTGTTGTCCCTTTCAATCGAGTCGCATAGCTCGTAGACTGCGCTTGCGCTTCCCAAAAAGAGTAGTAGGAAAGCAGCCAATAGAAATATCCTGCAATTCATCTATTGTTTAACCGCTTTTTAGAATAAAAACTCTTTCTTTTCAGAAAAAGGAGGACAATTTGTGCTGTTTTCCGCCCTGAATCAAATCTTCTTTGCTGTAGCCCAATTCCCTCATCACCTTTATTACTGCAGGGACAACCTGGTGCTCTATGTAGTAGTCTGCATCATAATTGCCCTCTTTCACATACTCTTGCAGCCGGGCCCGGTCGCTTATGCTTTTCCCGCTTCTTGTGATGATGTAGCCAATGACGCTTCCAATGTCTATCTCCCTGCCCTTTGCAACAGCCTTCTTCGCGGCGGCAACGTGCGGGCCAATTGCCTCGTACTTTGCCAGGCTTCTCTTAATCTGGGTAAACACTACAAGCTCTTCATTTTTCACGCTGCCGTCCTTGAGCCTTTTTATGGCCTCCTTTACAATCCCGACTGCTTTTTCAGGATTTCCCTCGGCAAGAATTGCCGCCAAAACATTCCTCTGGGTTTCCTTTGCAATTGAAGACCAGTCCCGCCTCACGTACTCAAAGCCCACAATTTTCAGGTTTCCCTTGTAGTCAATCAGGGCATACTTTTTTTTTGCGCCCTCGCCGCTTTCC
>JAFCBY010000023.1:12912-17365 GCA_017610485.1 Candidatus Falkowiibacteriota bacterium | reverse complement strand
AGTCATCCACTCCGTCAAAGTCGCTCGCATTCTGGTCAAAGAACCAGCTTCCGTTTGAGTCTGCTCCGTTTAACCAAGTTCCGTTGTTTCCTAAGCCGCTTGAGTCTGGTGCGACTGTTGCGTTGTTGGTGTCAAGCTTCCAGTAGCCAACCAGTCCGCCGCCTGGCTGGTATGCGTCTGGCACGTAGAGCTCGCCTGAGGGCATGACATTGCCGTCATCCGTTATTCGAACGTGGTTGAGGTCAACCCCAGGCATGCCGGAATCGGCATCAAAGTCGGATTTGGCAGTGGAAACCCAGACAGGCTCAGGAATCGAGAAGACAAAAGTGCCGATAAGCGGAATGTCAAAGACCGCGTTCACATCAAAAACAACAGTGCTGCCGGCAGGAATTCTGGCGGAATGCCTGAACTCATAACGCAGCCCTGGCTCAAGAACACAGGATGTTAAGTCGTTCAAAGGAACCCACGAAACCCTGCCGTTCCCATTTCCGGTTAGGAACTGGATTTGGTCTCCCGAAAAGCTCGAAACAAAGCCAAGCACGCCACTGCAGGGGTCAATCGAAAAAGGAAGCCTGTGCTCAAACCAGAACGGCATGAAAGCCTGCTTGTAAGAAACATAGACAGTTTCGCTTTCATAGCCCCACATTATGGGAACAGGCTGACCGTTCACTGCCCTGGGCCTGCTGCTGGAATCAACGAAGATTCCCCTGCCCTGCCTGAAAAAGTCCTCCCCAAAAAAGCTGTCGGGAACAATGCTCCTGAACTTTTCAATGTAGTCGCCGTAAACCCTTCCCCTGTCCCCTGGCAACGGTCCTTTCCCAACCGGCAGGAAAACGCACTCAGATTCCGCCCTTCCATGGTTTTTGCAAATGTCGGTAGTGGCACTAAGACCGTCATCGCAGTCCTCGTTCCTGTAACAGGCAACATTGCTGTCAGGGCCTGTTTCAATATTTATGCAGGCTGATCTCACTGTTCCGTCAAAATTGCAAATGTCAATAGTAAAGGGGTCATTGTCGCCGCAATCCCTGTCAGAATAGCAAGCAATTTTGCTATCCCTGCCGGTCTCAATGTTAAAGCAGGAGGACAATTCAGTTCCGTCATTCTTGCAAATGTCAACCGTTGTGTTCAAACCATCGTTGCAGTCAAGGTCTGAATGGCAGGCAATCCCGGTTTCGGGCAAAATCTCAATATTCTGGCACTCTGCCTTTTCTGTCCCACCGTTCTTGCATATGTCAATTGTTGTGTTCAAATCGTCATTACAGTCTCTGTCAGAATGGCAGGCAATTTCGTCATCCTTGTAGACCTCAATATTGAAGCATTCGGCCATCGCAGTCCCGTCGTTGTTGCATATATCTATAGTGGCGTGGTTTTGGTCATCACAATCCTGGTCTCGTTTGCACGCTACCCTGTGTTTCTTGTCAATTTCTATGTTGAAGCACTTTGATTTTGGTGTTCCGTCGTTGTTGCAGACCTCTATTGTTGTGGTTTGGTTGTCATCGCAATCCAAATCCTTGTAGCATGCGATTTCTGCAGGCTCTGCCGCAAGGCTTTCGCAGAACGAATCACAGGTTCCTGCCTGCCTGCAGTGGTCAACAGTCATTTCGTTCAAGTCAGAGCAGTTTGTGTCAGAAACGCAGCTTATGTGGCAGGGGTCTATTGGGCTGTTGAAGCAGTTTGCATTGCAGGTTCCTGGATTTTTGCACTTGTCCCATGTCAGCGAATTTTCATCGTCACAGCCGGTATCCCCAAAGCATTCAACCGGGCAGATATTTTCCAATGGAAGGTTGCTGCACTGGCTGTTGCAGTCTTCCCCCGCATTGCAGACGTCAACGGTTTTCGCATTCCCGTCATCACAGCCGCTGTCCTCCTCACAGCCTAGTATACATGCTATGTTGTTGACATCAAGCAGGTTTGCGTCTGCAGCATAGTTTGCGTAAGCAAGCAGGGTTATTGTGCTCAGGGCAATGGCAAGCATTACAAAAAGGGTTCCTGTCTTTGTGTTGTGCCTGCCCTGCTGGCTCAGCAGGAAAAAGAAGCCCTTTTGGGACAACAGTGCAATCGGCTGGTTGGAAGAAAAACCTTTTTCCTGCCCTTTTCTGGGCATTCTAAGGGATGTTTTGCCTGGCCCCTGCAGCACCAAGGCTGCCTCTCCAAACTCTATTCTGATGCATTTCCGCCTTGGAATCAGCGTGAATTTGCCTTTTCCAGTTTCCAGTATCTTGATGTAGAATGAGTCAAAATCAATGAATTTGCCTGTTTTGAAGGAAACACTGTCAAATGTATCATTGTAATAGACAGAAACAGTCTTGTCGATACTCTCGATAAGTAAGCGGTTTTCTCTTTCTCCCAACAACATCCCCCAACCAATAGAGAAAGCAATGTAATGAATAGGGTCCTATAATATATAAAGTTTTTCAAATACGGCTTGCTTTTGGCTTTTTGGGGTGCAAAACAGACTGTTTTTTAGTTGAGGGTTTTTTTGGGCTTTTAGAAAAATCTGTTATGTAGAAGTTGGTTTTTGGCTAAGGGCTTAAAAACAACGATTATGTATATGTCCTTTTTTCTGCCGGAATTTGTTGCCTTGGAGGTAAAATCCATTTTTTTGTAAGTTGGTTTTGCCTACCTCGGAAGCAGGGCTGCTTACAATGAAGACAAGCACGGCAATGACTGCGGCAATTAGCACCAAAGCCCAGCCATAGGTCATCAGGTATTCCAGGCTGGATTGCGCTTTTTTTATGCATTGTTAACAAGTTAACTGAATAACTAATATTTAATGGTTTTTTTGAGTTTGGGGGGGGGTGCAGCCTTCCGGCTTCTGCTTTTAAAAAAAGAAAAGTAGTTGGAATGCCTGTGTTTAGCGCAGGTATTCCAGTGTGTTCTGCCAGATTCCTGGAGTCATTGCCGGGTCGTAGTTGAAGTATATGGCTTTTCCAATTAGCAGCCTTTTTTCAACTATTGCTGGGAAGTTGCTTGCAGTTGCAATGTGCTTCATGTAAGCAACCTGGCTTCCTGTTGGCTTGACATCGAATGTTATCATGCTCAGTGGGCCGTATCTTGGGTCTGCCGGCGCAACCTCAATGCCTTCCATTATCTGGTGGTCAAAGTCCATTCTGTGGATTTTGCCGGTTGTAGCAATTGGTTGCGTGCAGGTTGGATAGTTATTTGCGCCCAGGTCACATTCTACTGGTATGATGTCTCCAAAGGTTGCCCTCCATCCAATGACGTCTCCTGCCACGCCTGTTCCATAGATTCCGCCGCTTCTGTAAATTCCGGAGTCCATGACAACGATGAGCTTTCCGCCTGTCCTAACATAGTCTTCTAGGGCTTCTCCAAGCGTTCTTGAAACGCTTTTGTCATAAGGGGTTACTCCCAAATGCTGGTCCAAGAGAACTAAGTCATATTGGGCAAGCTGCTCTTTTGGCGAGGCATCAAGGTCTGAAGCGTCCTTTACCCTGTAGTACACTAGGTCCCTCTGATTGTCCAGGTCTGCCATCATATCAATGCTTGGCTGTCCGATGACAAGCATTTGAACCTGGTCGCTCCCTCCAAGGAAGGGAATTTCCCAAAAGCCAAATTTGTGGCCAAGGAATGCTGCGATTATTACTATCAGAATCAGTGGGATTAATGCTTCAAGGTTTCTGGTAACACCTCTCCTCATTCCACCCATTGGTGCCGGTTCTGCTCCTCCTTCTTCTGGATACATTTTCACATCTACCCTCGTTAATTTTTTCCAATTAATATGTTAAGGTAATTACTATTTGTGGTTCCCTTTCTTTTTAAGCTTTCCTCTGCGAAGGGAAAAGCCCTCAATCAACTAGAAGGAATTTGATATATAAAAACCTTTTCTTTTGGCAGGACTTAATCTTCTGCAAGCGCTTTTGGCAAGGCTTGCCTGTTTTAACTCTTGTGCTTCAGCAACTTTTCTCTATGGCGGTTCTTCGTCCCTTTCTAAAAGGAATCCTCGTCTTCTCCCTTTAATAATTCCTGCAAGTCGCTGAGCGTTTTCGATATAGTAATCAAAGTGATTGCCTTGTTGCCATGCTTCGTGAACTGTCCTCTCCACAGAATTTATTTTAGCACTTTGGCCTTGTTGCATTGGTTCAAATTCGGTGAACAAACCACGGTAACACTGGCAAAACCCGTAAATTCTTCCCTTAATTGCTTTCCTTCTTTTTAAAAGCTCATCTATTTCTTTTTTTACTTTTTTTAATTCAATTGGTTTCTGACTCAATTGGGATTCAGAAAGCCTTACATTCAAGTCGTTAACGTCGTCTGAAACTTTTTTTGCTTCTGAGTAGAGGCTAACGCTTTCCAACTTCATTCTATTCCTCAAAGCAACTTGTTTTTTAAGTGGCATTTGTCTAAATCTCTCAGAAAGCAAATCTTTTGGAATTCTTGTAATCCTTACCTTTTGCATAGTAGCGCCTTGACTAACTCCGTTTTAAAATAAATT
>JAFCBY010000023.1:0-12883 GCA_017610485.1 Candidatus Falkowiibacteriota bacterium | reverse complement strand
CGCTGCCTGATGCATTGAGGTCTGAGCCCATGTCAAGGGAAAGCACCTCTGTTGTGATGCTTCCTGAAAGTGTTTCAACAATCGCAAAGTCCTCGTCCTTGAAGAAGTACAGTGGAAGTGTTGCCGAAAGGCCTCTGATTAGTGGGTGGTTTCCGCTTGGTTCTGTTTCAAGGTTTCCGCCAAAGATTTCTTGGCCCTCAAGGCAGCTTGCCAGCTCACAAAACCTTACTTTTTCCCGGTCTAATGGCCTTACTCCAAGCAGCTCGTCAAACGAAATCATTTCGTCTCCGTCGCGTCTTGACCACCCTCCAATGATTGTGTTTGTGTCGTCGTCTGGGTTCTTGTCGGACGTGTAAAGATAGTGGTCTTTTGGGCCGAGTTCTGTTCCTGCATCGCCTGTCCAGATTAGGGTGCCGCCTGTTGGCATCATTGCATATTCGATAAAGGCCCTCAGCTGCTTTGTCTCAATTTGCTTTGCCTTCTCAACTATCACAAGGTCGTAGTTTCTCAGGTTTCCAAAGTTTACCCTGTCGATTTGCAGGGTGTCGGCGTAAACCCCAAGCGATGTTGGCTCTGCCAGCAGCTCTTCAAGGCTTCCCTTTCCAAAGCCTGTTGGGTTTCCAAGGCCCGAATCCCCGTAGACTATCAAAACCTTCGGGCTGCCGGTCATAAAGGTTTTTATGCCCCAGTAGGCGTCGCACCAGGCTGGCCCTGCCAGGGGAAGCTGGCTGCATTTCATGACTCCTGTGAATGTCAGGAGAAAAAGCAGCACGAAGACAAGTCCTATGAGGATTAGTGCATGCACTCCGTTCTTTATCATGTCATCGTTGTTCATCTGCAAAAAACCCTTCTTTTTGTTAAACTGTATAATTTTTATAGCTTAACCACTATTAAAATCTTTATATTGGAGCTAAATTAAAGGATTTTTGCAAGTGGTGAATTTTTAGATGGTTAAACTTTCTCAGGGTCCTGCTGTTGCGGGGCCAAGCGGCAGTTTGGGAATAATGCGCTTCTTTGACGCAGACACTTCCGGCCCAAAGCTAAGCCCGGAATTTATTGTGGGTGTGGCAATAGCCCTAATTGTAGTTGTTCTCATAGTTAAGCTAATAACGCCTGTTTAAGGGAAAATGCCCTTTTTTTTGTTGTAATGGGCAAGCCCTGTCTACTGAAGTGAATTCCTTTCCCTTTTGGCTATTTTGGCAGCGCTTTTCACGTCCTTTGGATAGTGCTTTCCTCTGTAAAGGACTTTTGCCTCAACCTCTTCTGCAAGAAAGGCCTTTTTCATCAGCTCTGACGCCCTTTCGTGGTCAAAGGCCTTGCATGAAACCACGTCAATTTTTGCAAGGCGCCTTTCAGGGTATGTGTGAATTGTAATGTGTGATTCGGCAATTATCACAAAGCAGCTAAGGCCCCATTCATCCTTTTTCTCAGGGGTGTAGTTCATTATATGTGGCTTTGAAATTGCCCTCATTCCAATCTTTGCCGGAAACTCTTCCAGCAGCTGCCTCAAAAAGGCCTTGTTTCCCAACCTTTTCTTATCGCATTTGTACAAGTCCAGTGCGAGTTGCGGCCCGTACTCCGGCTCAAAGCTTTCAACCAGGAACGGCATTGCCTTGTCAACAAGGTTGTAGGCCAGGTCAAACATAAAAATCCAGAAAAAGTAGGCAAAGTTTCCTGTGGCAAATCCTACTGCGAGGGCCCCAATCTCCAGGGAAAGCCTTGCGCTCACAACCCTTTCTACTATCTTTCCATAATGCTTTCCTTTCTCCTTTGCCCGGTCCATAAAGTCGTTCAGTGCCTCGTCCAAAAATCCGAGGGCAATGAACACGGCGAGCAAAAGGAAGTTTATTGTGGGAAGCCCTGCAAACGCAACGACTGCAAACAGTGCTGCTATTGCAAGCTGGTGGGATTTTGAATCAATCTTTCCCTCGAGTAAAACAGCAATCGTGATCGCAATTATTATGGTTGCAAACTCCGTTGCCTGGATTGCTAGGAAGCCGGCCAAAAAACCGTACACTGCCCCGGTCAGGTACTGCAGCCAGGGCGTTTTTGACTTGAATGGCTCGTCAACAAGGTTGTCGGTAAATTTTGTAAATGCCCCGCAGGCAAATGCAAGGAAATAGAAGAAAATCATAGCAGCCCCTTTTCCTTCAAGGCAGCCGCCATCAGGGGCAGCGCAATTGTCGCATCGCAGTTTACCTGCACAGAGCTTCCCTTTTCCTTTATCTTTCCCCAGCTTTTGGCCTCCCTTGTCTGGGCCCCGCTTAGGGAGCCGTCAAATTCTGAGGCGGTTGAAACATAGACTGCGTAGTCCAGTCCATCCCTTACAATATTCGCTCCGATTATGTGGTGCTTTGAAATTCCGCCCCCCAAAATTATTGCACCGGTCTTCTCTGCCTGCAGCACCAGGCCTGCAAGCTGCTTCATGTCCTTTGTTACGTCAACGCAAAAGTCCGGGTTTTCCTGCTTGAAGAAATACATCTGAAGGCCGATTGCCCCATCTGTAATGCCCGGGCAGAACACAGGAATTTCCTGTTTGGAGCACCAGTGCAAAAAGCTTTCCTCCGGCAGTTTGCTTCCAACAAATTCGATTAACTCGCTTGGGCTAACACACTTCTTTTTTTCGTACAGCTCCTTTAGCCAGGGCTGCATTTTTTGCTCGAGCAGCTCAAAGCCCTTGGTTTCAACAAAGATGTTTCCAAGCCTGTTGATTCCCTTCCGGTGCAGTTCCACATCATCTGCATTGAAGGTTCCAAGCAGGTAGGGATTAAAGCTCTTGATTATGTCGTGGTCAACGCTTCCAGCAGTTGTGACAATGGCGTCCACAAAGCCCTTCTCGCACAACTCTTTGATAATGCCCCTAAGCCCTGAGGCGACAAGGTTTGCGGTAAAGCCAAGGAAAAGGGTGCATTTCTCTTCCTTCATCTGCCCAATCAATTCAACGGCTTCCCCCAAATGGGCTGCCTGAAACCCCGCGGACTGCATGCCCTCAACCAACTTGGTTGCAGAAGCCCCTTCCTTCAACTCAATGTCCTTAATTTTTTTCACAAAAAAAACAACTCCATTCAGATGTTTACCTTTTGGAGAAGAAACAGCCCTATGTTGGCAAGGTAAACATGATAGAATAAAACCCCTGAAAACTATTTTAAATTATGCTATTTCACTATCTGGAGCCCGAATTTCCTCTGGTAGAGCTTTTCCACCGGCTTCTTCTTGGAGGCAACGAGCTCTGTGTTGGTGCCTTCTTCTATCTCTTTTTTGAACTTTTCCAGGAACTTTGGGTCAGAACTTGAAATCCTGAGCTTTGCCTTCTGTCCTGGCATGAGCTTTGTCTGCTTCCTGAGCTCCTGAATCTTTCTCCTGAGCTCCTGCAGTTCCCAGACTTCTTTCAACTCGTCGTCTGCCTCGAGGTCGAGGAAGATTCTTGCGCCTGCGGCCTCTTTCTCTGCAAAATTCCCCCTTGGCTTTTTTGCCGCGATTTCAACTTCCTTTACATTGCTGCTGCTTGCAATAACCTTTTTCACTTTGGCAAATTCCTTGCCTGTTTTTGAAACAATCACCAGCTTGTTGAGGGGCCATCTTCTCCTCAGCTTGTTTTCCTCCCTTAGGGCAAGCCCTGCTTGGGTAACAAGCTTTCCCTTCTCAAAAACTTCCTCGAGTTTTTTGTCAACGAGCTCTTTGTCAGGTTCTTTTAGGGCTAGAAGGTGCACTGACTCCGGCATTTTCCCTGCCTTTATTGACTGGAAAAGGTGCTCTGAAAGGTGCGGCGTAACCGGGGCGAGGAGCCTCAAAAGCCTGTCCAAAACATAGGCCATTGCACTGCCCATTTCCTTTTCCCCTGCCCTCTCCCTAACAAGCTTTATATAGGTTCGGCTCAAATCCTCTAAAACAAACTGCTCTATTGCGGCAGTGGCCTTGAAAAAATTGTAGTCGTTGTAGGCATGCAAAACGGTTTCGGCCAGGGAATTTACTCTGCTCAAAATCCACTTGTCCTCTACCGCAAGTTCCTTAACCTCTAGCTTTTCCGCATTCTCCAAGCCAATGTCAAGGTAAACCAAAGCGTAATTGTAGGCATTCCACAGCACGTTGAAGAACCTGTGAATGTCCTTGAAGGCATCCCAGCTGAACGCAAAGTCTTCGCCCCTGCTTGTCCCAATCAGGTAGTAGCGCAGGTAATCCCTGGAATACTTTTCTATGACCTCTTTTGGCTGGACAATGTTTCCCTCGCTCTTTGACATTTTCCTCTTGTCCAAATCCAATACAATGCCGTGCACCAGAATGTTTTCAAACGGCGCTTTGTCAAAGCAAATGGTTGAAAGAATCAACTCGGAATTCCACCAGCCCCTGAACTGGTCTGTTCCCTCGAGATTCAGGTCGGCCGGCCAAAACTTCTCAAACAGCTTCTCGTTTTTTGGGAAGCCCAGGGCAGCCCAGCTGCTTATCCCTGAATCAAACCATACGTCCAGAACGCCTGGAACGCGCTTCATTGAGCCTCCGCAGCTGCAAGGAAACTCAATCTTGTCAATGGCTGGCTTGTGCAGGTCAATGGCATTTGCCTTTGAAAGCTGCTGCAATTCCTTCTTGCTTTCAACAACCTTTTTCAGCCCGCACTTTTCACAGAGCCATATTGGCAAAGGCGTTCCCCAGTATCTTGCCCTTGAAATTGGCCAGTCGGAAATTCCCTCAAGCCAGTTTTTCATTCTGTCTCCCATCCATGAAGGAACCCAGTTTACTTCATTGCTCAAGGCAAGCATTCTCTCCTGAATGCCTCTAATCTTGAAAAACCATTGCTCGACAGAGAGCATCAAAAGCGGTTCTTTGCACCGCCAGCAAATAGGATAGTCATGGGTGTAGGGGTGCTTGTAGACAAGCATTTCGTCATACTCCAAGTCCTCGATTATCTCCTTGTCAACTTCCCTGCATTTCTTGCCGGCGTACTTTCCTGTTTCTTCCTTAAGCAGGCCGTCCAGCCCGACCGGGGAAATTACTGGCAAGCCGGCTTTTTTTCCAACCTCAAAGTCTTCCTTGCCGTGGCCTGGTGCCGTGTGCACTAGGCCTGTTCCCTCCTCAAGGTTAACATAGCGCTCGCTTAAAACAACCCTGTAGCCGTTCTCCAACTCAGGCAAACTCAGCCTTCTCTGCAGTGGATTTGTGTAAAGAAGCCCTTCAAGCTCCTTTCCCTTGACAATCTTCTCAATTGCGTATCCTGCCTCAATGGCATCCATCATCTTCTGGACCTTTTCCTTTGCCACAACCCATGTTTCGCCGTTGCTCAGCTTAACAAAAGCGTAGTCAAAATTTGGGTTAACCATTATGCCTGTGTTCCCAGGCAGGGTCCAGGGAGTAGTGGTCCAGATGACCAAAAAGCTTGACTTTTTGTCCTTCAGGGGAAACTTGACAAAAACGCTTTCGTCGGTCTGCTTCTCATACTCGATTTCATTGAAAGAGACCACTGTTTCGCAGCGGGGGCAAACGTGGACAGGGTAAAGCCCCTTGTACAAAAGCCCTTTCTCATCCGCCCTCTTGAAAGCCCACCAGGCTGCCTCAATGTAATCGTCATCCAGTGTGAGGAACGGGTTTTTCCAGTCCATCCACACGCCCAAATTGTCAAACTCGCCGTTCATCACGTCAATGAACTGGGTTGCAAAATGCCTGCATTGCTCAACAAACTTGTCAACGCCGTATTCCTCAATTTGCTCCTTTTTGTCAAAGCCAAGCTTTTCCTCGACCTTTTTTTCAATGGGAAGGCCGTGTGTGTCATAGCCAGGCCTGTCAAAAACGTGAAAACCCTGCATTCTTCTGCTTCTGATTGCAACGTCTTTGAGAATCTTGTTCAAGGCGGTTCCCATATGGATGTGGCCTGTTGCATAGGGCGGGCCGTCCATGAAATAGTAGGTTTTTTCACTGCCCTTGTTCTGCTGCCTGGCCTTTTCGGAAATTCCCCCCTTTTTCCAGAATTTCCTGACCTTCAGCTCGTTTTTGCCGTCAAATGTCTCTAATCGCCTCTTTTTAGCCATTTTTCCTCACTTAACACTTTTTCCTAATTAGTTCTTTTAAACCAATGGCTTTTTTTCGTCAAAAAACGGCTAATTAGCATATTTTGTCCAATCAAAGCTTGTCGATTAGTTCTTCCATTTCTTTTTTAATCCCAGCCAAAGCCTCTATGATTCCCTCGTTGGTTTTAGGTATATCAATCCTGTGCTCAAATTTTTCCCTGTCATCGCCTTTCAAAACCTTTGTGAGAACTCTCTGTCTGGTAACCAGAGCTCTCCACCTCTGCTTTTCGTCATGCGAGCCCACCTTTTTAACTCGTCTATTGACTATTTTCAACCTAGACTCTGGTTCCATCTGAAACCTTTCCACAATTTCTCGATAATTTGCCCCAAATTCGCCCCCTGGACAGGAAACAAGCTCCCAAATTTGCTTAGGTGAAGGCCTGTTGTAGCTGGCAACAAGCCTTTCGGCTGAAATCCTGTCAATTTCAGTCTCCGGCCTGCCTTTGGGTTCTTCCACTTTCCAGGGTATATGCTTCCTTTGCCAAAGTGATGTCGACATCTTGTGAAGAGGCCTGCCGTCAAAGCCAGCTACCCTGCTCTTTTTCCTCCTTTGCTTTGCCAAGCTCAATCAACCCCTGCAGCCTCAATCGCCCTCTTTCCCAAAACCCTGACGTTCTCGGTAATTTCATCTGAATCAAGGTCCTCTGCAGAAAACCATTTGATGTCATGGTGCTCTGCCTGGTTCAACTTTGGTTCCCCCTTCTTTGGCCTGCAGAAGAAGATAAAGTCAACGTGGTGGTGCGCGTCCTCCTTGTCGTGCTTTATTAGCTCCATCTGCATGTGGTTTGGCATAACAAGCATTTCTGCATTCTCGTCACTGCACTCAAACGCAGGCTTGCTCAAAATTTCCACTTCCAAACCTGACTCCTCCATGGCCTCCCTGTGCAAAGCCTCCTCCGGAGTCTCGCCATCCTCTATGTGGCCGCCAACAGGCAGCCATAGCCCGAGCTTCCTGTGCAAAATTAGCAAAATCTTTCCCTTGTCGGCAATGAAGCCATCCACAACAAAATCCTTGCGCATATCCGTCTCGCCTAACAGCTCTATCGAGCCCCCTCAAAGGGGACGAAGATAGTGCACGCCTTGTTGCGCCGCGCGCAACGACCGTTGCCGGAACGGCAACAAGCCGCGTTTGCGGCGATTGGGCCTGGGAGGGATCGAACCCCCGACCTTTGGTGTATAAGACCAATGCTCTAACCGCTGAGCTACAGGCCCAGCCAATTAACATATGGCATCGTTGTGCCATCTTCGCCTCTTGTGAGGCTCGATGCCACTGCCGGCTGGGCTGAGTGCCATCTTCGTCCCTTCGGGACTCGATGCCACGTGCTCGCTGACGCTCGCACTGATACAATACTAGCGTCGGCTCGCAGTAAAAACTGATTGGGGAATTGTTTAAGAAGTTAATCAATTGCCAATTTCTGGTAGTTAAATGCTTTGAGATCTTCCTCAATGTCCTTGTAGGATCTTCCGCAAAGCATTCCTCCGGCAACAAATTTGTCCTGTGTTACGTCCGCCAGGCAGAAGTCTGGCATTTCAAAGGCCTGTTTTTCTTCCCTTGTCTTGAACTCAAAGTCCACGAGGGCCAGGCCCTCCAGCCCGTCTAAAAAGATATCTATTTCCGCAACCCTTCCTTTGAATGGGTAGAGGTAGCGGATCTTTCTAACTCTGTTTCCCTCGGTTTTTGAAAGTGCCTTGAACTCAGTCTCATTCAGGTGAATTGTGTGCTCTTCCTGTTCCGAGCAGTCCTCTGAAACAGGCTCTTTCTTGGTTATCTCAAACTTGCTTCCGTTTTTTCTTATTCTCAGGGTTGGGTGCTTTTCAGACTTTGGAATGTAGACGTCCAAAACTTCCTTTTTGTCGCAGTCGCGCAATCCCTCCGGCAGGTACTTTGCAAGGTATGTTTTCTCATACTCCATTTCAAGCATTCCAGAATTTGGGGCGGAATTGTTTAAGAATCTTATCTCTGGCTTTCGCTGGATTCGAATAAAAAAAAGAAGAAAGAAATGAAAGGAAATTTTTTCCTTTCGTTTTTACTTCAATGCTTTTTTCAGTTCTTGTGTTATCTTCTTCAAGTCTTCCTTTGAATTTACCAGAATGCTTATGCCAACTACTACGGCAAGCATGTAGGCAAATGCCTGAATGAAGGGCGTCAAGAACAGTTCCAGCAGGCTTACAACGATGTTTGTAATCTCAGGGCCTACTAAGAGGGTCAAAGCCAGAATGCCTGTGAAAATCAGAACAATGGCCTCCACAACCCAGCCGAAGGCTGTCTTCAGCTTGAATGTTGTGGCCTCAACGAGGTTCCTGAAATAGCGGGCAACCAACAAACCTGCTACCATTACAACCACTGCACCCAACAACGAAAAGAATATTGGGGTTGGGCCGGTTTCAGTAAAGACAAAGAGTCTTTCAAGGTAGATTTTGAAGGTTTCGAGATCAAGCCAGCTGACAGCCTGGGCCAAAAATATGCCTAAAACATACCATTTGGTAAGGCTTCCAACAAGGGTTGAAATCTCTTTTCCGCCAATTGCTGATGTCAAGTTCTGCTCGTCAATCCACTGATCTATTTTGGTGCTTTGCAACAACTTGATTACAACCTGCTTCACTATTCTTGCCAGTACCCATCCAATAAGCACTATGATTATGGCGCCAACAATGCCTGGAACGATTCTTGCGAACTCATCCCAGATATTGACAACCAGTGCCTGATACATGCTGCTGACAAATTGGCCAACGTAATCAACCATTTAGTGAATCACCTAAACCTTAAACGGCTTTTTTGTATTTAAAGCTTCTGCATCAATTCGTCTATTGCCTTTTCTAGTTCGGCAATCGTTGAATTATTTTCGATAGTGTAATCAGCGGCGTTCAAAACCTTGCCCAAACCGAATTTTTCCCGTTCCCAGGTTTCCCTTTCGAAGAACTTTTCCCTGCTCTGGCCTTCCATTTTGCTCTTTCTGTCAAACCTTTTGCCCTTCTCAGACTCGATTTTCACGACTTTAAAGCCAGAAATGCCATTTTTGAAGAAATCCACTTCCTCGATGTTTCTTGCCCCTACAAAAACAACCCTTTCAAAGCCGCTTTTTTCGGCTCTTTCAAGGCAGCGCTTTGCAATAACGTCGGAACCAAACTTTTCGCGCAGCTCCTTTCCCATTCTGGACCTGGCCATTTTGTCGTCTTCCAAACCCTGTTTTCTCAGCTCAAAGCCGTTTTCGTCGCTCATCACAACCTTGCTGAAGCCGTACTTTTTCACAAGGTAGTCGGCGGCAGTGTCCTTGCCGCACCTGGGCAAACCAATCAAGGCAATTGCTTGCATGGAAGAAAATTAGGTAAAAGTCTTTAATAAATGTAATATAAAAAAAAGAAAAAGAAAAGTAGCGCCCTGGGGCGCTACACTAATCTAAAGCCCTAAGGCCCTTACATCATTCCAGGCATGCCGCCCATTCCGGGTGGCATTCCGCCTGGGGGCATTCCGCCCTTGTCCTTGCTGCTGCCTGCGATGATGTCGTCAATTCTGAGGATCATCTCGGCAACCTCTGCACCGCTTGTTATTGCCTGCGTTTTCACAGAGAGTGGCTCTATGACGTTCAAGTCCTTCATGTTTGAGAGCTTTCCATTGAGGACGTCCACGCCAATGTACTTCCCGTCCTTTGCGGCGTGCTTGCTCCTCAGGTTCACAATGGTGTCCAAGGGGTTCATTCCTGCTGTTTCAGCCAGGGTCCTTGGGATTTCCTCCAAAGTGTCTGCAAATGCCTCAACAGCAAGCTGTTCCCTGCCGCCAACGCTTTTTGCATAGTCTCTCAGCTGCATTGCGATTTCAACCTCAATGCTTCCGCCTCCGGAAACAATCTTGCCGTTCTTTATTGCGGTCGCGGTTGACATCAGCGCATCATGAATTGCCCTCTCGGCCTCGTCAACAACGTGCTCTGAGCCGCCCCTTACCAGAAGAGAAACGCTCTTCGGGTTCTTGCAGCCCTCGACAAAGACCATGGAGTCTCCGGCAATCTTTTTCTCCTGAACGAGCTTTGCGTTTCCCAGGTCTCCTTTGTCAAGGCTATCTAGCCTTGTGGCGACCTTGCCGCCGGTTGCCCTGACCAAAGCATCCATGTCGGACTTTTTGACCCTTCGAACCGCGAGGATTCCTTCCTTTGCAAGGAAATGCTGTGCCAAATCGTCAATGCCCTTCTGGCATACGACCACATTGGCTCCGGCATTCTTGATTGAGTCAACCATTTTCCTGAGCATTGATTCTTCCTGGTCGAGGAATGCCTGCATTTGCTCAGGGCTTGTTATCTCAATCTTTGCGTCTGTCTCAGTGCTTTTGACTTCCAAAGCAGTGTCAATCAACGCGATCTTTGCATCCTCAGCCTTTTTTGGCATTCCGCTGTGGACAATCTCTTTGTCTATGACAATTCCCTGAATCAGCTCGCTTTCTCCAAGGGAGGCGCCCTGCTTTTTCTCAACCTTGACGTTCTCTATGTCAATGTCGACCTTGTCGCCTTCCTGGTCCACGATTTGGGTTAGAGCCTCAACAACAATGTCTGAAAGCTTTTCTGTGGACTCGGCTGCCTTGCCGGTCATCGAGGTCATTGCAATATTCCTCAGTGTTTTCTTGTCGGAAAACGCGACCTCGTCAGCGCACTTTTCGGCAAACTCGATTGCCTTTTTGGAGGCAAGCCTGTAGCCCTTTACAATAACGCTTGGGTGAATGTCGTCGTCAAGCAGGTTTTCTGCGCCCTTCAAAAGGCCTCCTGCAAGAACAACAGCCGTGGTTGTTCCGTCTCCAACCTCGTCATCCTGTGTTTTGGCAACCTCTGCCATAATCTTCCCAATCGGGTGCTCAATGCTTATCTCATCAAGGATGGTCGCGCCATCATTTGAAATTGTCACATCTCCCAAGTCATCGACAATCATTTTGTCCATTCCCTTCGGGCCCAATGTGCTTTTGACAGCGTTGGCAACAGCCTTTGCAATCAAAATGTTTATTCTCTGGGCGTCCTTGCCCCTTGTTCTCTTGGTTCCCTCTGAAAGGAAAACCATTGGTTGCTGTCCTGCTTCAGCCATTATTACATCACACTCCGTTTTTAGTTAAAGTCTCTCAAAAAGGCCTTTCCTGGCCAATAAAAAAGAAATTTAGTTAATGAATTGATGGATAACAATGTTTAAAAAGCTTTACTCGTTATAAGGTTTATAATCGCAAAAAAGGGCTTATTTTGGGGTTGGGTGGCTAAGTTAAAATGGCCTTTAGAATATTATTTCGTTTAAATCTTTTCTAGGTTTTTGGGCGGGTTCTTCAGCAGGATATCCTATTAAGATTGCGAAAGGGATGATATAGTTTTTAGGTAATTTAAGTATTTTTTTTATTTTTTCACGGTGCATCCAGGCTACAAATACAGTACCAAGACCTAATTCGGTAGCTTGTAAGACTAAGAAAGAAGAAGCAATTGATAGATCTTCATGGGCATAATTCTCAGATTTATCATCAACTTCTATGGGTTTGGGGTATAGTGAAGGGTTTGCACAGCAGATGATTATTAGAGGGGCATCATAAACAAAAGGTTGTTTGAATGCATTAGCCTTCTTTAATTTTTTCATGGTTTCTTCATCTTTGACAATAAAATATTTGTGCGATTGGGTGTTATGTGCTGAGGGTGCTTTTCTTGCAGCATCAAGAAGTTTAATTATTATTTCTTGAGATACTTGTTTATCTTGATATTTCCTTATGCTTTTTCTTATATCAATTGCCTTTTCAACATCCATGTGATCCATCACCTATTTTTTATAACAAACTATGTCCTATTTTTAAAATAACATAATTATCTTTTTTTATACAGTCTGCTTATGGAATTATATCGTTTTCAAATGCCCTAATTTCGCTGTCTAAAAGTTTTACTTGTTATAAGTTTTGTAACAGTTTAAATTTATCCCCTTGGAGTGCGAATTTTAGTGATTGTAGCTATTTTAAGAGGTTTTAGAGATTTAACCACCGGTTTTTGTTGAAACGCACAAAGTCGCTTAAACGTATTTATTTTGACGAACAGAGACCAATTTCAAAAAGTCCAAAGGAAAATCTTAAACTGTTACTAAGTTTTACACTTGCAAAAAGGCGGTTTTGGGTTTTTTTTTGCCTTAATTTTGATGGTTTTTAGCAAGTAATATCCTGCATTTTGTCATTCCACAAATTCCGTGTTTTGCATTCCTTTGAATTCTTTGTCACCTGTCAAAACCTTTGCGTTGAATTCCTCTGCTATTACGAGGTTGAGGCAGTCTGCGTAGGAAAGCTTTTTCTTTTGCTTTAGTGTTTGGCTTCTTTTTATGCCTGTTTTTTTGATTCTTTCAGTGTTTAGCTTGATTGTTTCTGTTTTTGCCATTATAGTATTAAAAAGCCTATCTGCTTCTTCTTTTCCTGCACTGTGCAGAACCTTGTGGTAGAATTCCATCAGAACCAATTCGGTGATGAAAGCGCCTTCTTCGTTGATTTCTTCAAAGTGTCTCTTGTATTTTTGGTTTTGGTAGACAAGCCATTCGAAGAGAGCATAAGTGTCTATTACTAACACTTTAATCCCATCCTTCTTTTACTTCCTTCATAAGCTGTTTAATGCTTTTGTTTTTGCCCATGCTTTTCAGGGTTCCGCCCAACTCTACTAGGTTTGGAACAGGCTCAAGAATAACCTTGTTGTCTTCGGTTCTCTCAATGAATTGCTGCCTTTTGCTCAAGCCAAGTCTTTCCCTTATTTCCTTTAAAATCAGGACCTGGCCTTTGCTGGTCATTCTGGTTTCAAGAACATTCTTACTCAAACAAATCACTAATATAATATTGGTATAACTTA
>JAFCBY010000103.1 GCA_017610485.1 Candidatus Falkowiibacteriota bacterium | reverse complement strand
GACAGAGCCCACTGATTTGCTTACCATTTCCGCCTGGGTAAACACAAATTCTATTCCTGATGGCGGTGGAATGCTTGTAAGCCAGGGAGACAACTATGGGTTATGGATAGTGGATGAAACCAATTTGCGCTTTTTCAAACGTGTTTCGGGAAGTTGGATTTCCCTTGAGACCATAGGCCAAGACGTTGTTGACGGAACATGGCACCACCTGGCAGCAGTGCAGGACGCAACAGGAATGAGAATATACATTGACGGCGTGGAGACCGCCCAAAACACCAACATCTTGCCAATATTTTACGACCAGGCGATTCCCCTGGAAATAGGTCGGTATGGAAACCAGAGCGATTCATCTGCAGGCGATTATGACTTCGCAGGATTAATGGACGACGTGAGAATTTACGACGTTGCTTTAACCCAGGCAGAAATAGATGCGCTTGTCTCCCAGGGAGGCGACTGCGGCGGCGACACCTGTACAGGAACTGAGATTTGCTGCAGTGATACCTGCGTAGAGCCAATTTGTACAGTAAATGCAGACTGTGGGTCAGGACAGGTTTGCATAAATGGCGGAACTTGTACTGCTGCCTGCCAAATAGGCTGCATAATAGACGGCGACTGCCTGGCAGAGCAAGTTTGCTGTGGCACTGCATGCACAAACATAGTTGACCTAGAATGTTCACTGCCCATAGACTGTGATGATTCAAATTCTGCAACTGCTGATGTCTGCACCGATGGCGCAACATGCACTGCTTCCTGCTCAAGCACGCCAATAACAACTTGTATAGACGACGACGATTACTGCCCACCATTCTGTGACGAAACTACTGACAGTGACTGTATAGTAACATGCGGCAATTTTGAGGTGGATCCTGGAGAAAACTGCTCAAATTGCCCGTCGGACATAAATTGCTCTTCAGGCCAGATTTGCTGTGACACCAGCTGCATAACACCCACCTGTTCAGGGGCAAGTGATTGTGCTGATAGTGATAGCTGCACATCTGATGTATGCAACAACGCCGGAAGCTGCACTGCTTCTTGCTCTAATACAACTATACCGGGTTGCGGAGTGAGTACGACTATAGGCAGTACAACCACTACAGGCAGTACCAGTAGCAGTGGAAACCGCATGACTGTGAACATTGAGGGAAGCTGTGTTGGGCAGCCAATAGTTTACACCGTGCTCAACCAGGCAGGAAACCCAATGGAGGGCGCAACAGTCCTTTTAAGCAAGGATAGGAAAACGGTTCAAACCAGGAAGAGTCCTGCTGACGGCAAGCTTACCTATACTTTGGATGAGGTGGGTGAGTACCTGTTCTATACAACAATGGCGTATTATTATGCTGACAGCAAGAAGATTAATGCAGTTGTCTGCATAGAGCCGAAAATTAACTTCGAGCCAGAACTGGATGCTGGCCAGAGCCAGACAATCACTTTGGTTGGAGAGGACGGCAATGCAATAAGAATATTTACAGTGGTACTAACATATCCTGACCAAACAAGCGCAATATTCTCAACGGACACTGGGGTGGTAACAATACCGACAGAAGTCAAGGGAACCTATGTGGCAACAATCCAGACAGAGGGATTTGAGGACAACATAAGTTTTGAGGCAAAGAAGCCGCTGCAATTGGTGCCAGACATTTCACCCAGTGCCCAGCCGGCTGTGGCAGCCGTTTTTGGCGAAGAGACTGTTGACGAGCCAAACTTTTTGATTATTTGGATTCTGGCAATAGCCGTCATATCAGGACTGATTATACAGGTTACGAAGCTCAAGCCAGGCTGGTTCCGCATCTTTATGGCGTCAACCTACACAACCCTGCCGTTGGTGGTAAATCACTACACGCAGAACATCCTGGCAGCGTTTGCCATAATTGCTGTCGAAACCATAATTTTGACCGCCATGTACTTCACCCAGTGGAAGGAAACAAAGGTAAAGGGCTGGATGAAAAAGCTGGAATCAGGTTCAAAAAATAGCCTGTGAAGCAAATTATTTTAAATAAAGCCCCCCTTATTGTTCTTTATGTTCATTCCAAAAATGCAGGCCTTTCCAAAGATACTGGCCTTTGCCATAGCAATTTTGGCAATGCTGGTTTCCTTTGCTGTTTACCCTTTGCTCTCAGGCAGTGTGCCAGTTCACTGGAATGCTGCGGGGCAAGCTGATGGATATGGCGAGCCCTGGATGGCTGCTTTAATTATGGCATTGGTCTTGCTGTTGTTTGTTACGATTCCAAAGATTGCTGTCTTCAAGAAAAACATGAAGTCCTTTGAGAAGCAGTACTGGCTTTTAGGGCTTGTAATCGAGCTCTTCTTCCTCATGTTTTACGCAATAACCCTTTTGCCGAATTTTGGGGTCGAAACAGGCTTTTCACAGCTTTTCTCCCTGCCGCTTGGCTTTATGTTCATTGCAATCGGCCTGCTGATGCCTTCCTTTAAGAGAAACTTCTTTGTCGGCATTAGGACTCCTTGGACCATTGCATCAGACAAGGTCTGGAACAAGACACACAAATTTGGTGGCACCCTCTTTGTTGCAGCAGGCATTGTCTCCCTGGCCACGGCCTTCCTCCTTCCAGGGGGGCAGTCGGTGCTTGCAATAGTCGCGGTTGTCCTTGCAGCGGCTCTTGCAGCAGTTGCCTACTCCTACTTCGAGTTCAGGAAAGGCGGGAAAAACAAGCTAAGGTAAATATATATACTACCTTAGATACTCACTTTTTATGGCGAAAAAAAAACAGGCTCTAGGAAACCTGCTAAAAAATCGGAGGGGGCAAGACAGCACAGGCGTCTTGACAGGTTGTCTGGATTAAGGGCTGCGCGTAAAAAAAGGTTTTATGAAGCCTTGTCCAAGGTGAGACACCATAGGAATGTGATGGCTCCAGGGTATTCGGCTACTCTTGTACATGAGGGTTATGTTGGGAGTTTGGCTAAAAGTCTAGCTGAGCAAATAAACAGAAATGCAAGAGGGAAAAAGGCGCCATTTATTGATCCTGAGTTTATGAAAATGCTTGGTGATGCCCATGATTCACTTAGGCATTTTTCAGGTCATGATGTGGAAGCCATACGGTTTTGGCAGTCAGAGGGCTTTCCAAAAATATCCAAGCTTATTGGCACAGGCGAATCTTGGACTCTGAAAAATTACCCTAAATGGTCTCTTGAAAAAAGGCTACTGGCATTTTGTGACCATGTCTGCAGAGGCGTTAAAGTAAGGGACTATGATGTTCCAGCTGATATGGTTCGTGTTTCTCCCGAGGCGACAATGTCTGTGCCTGGAGCGCCTGGCGGAAAGCAGTCTGTTTTTGCGAACGGTTTTGTTCCTTCCAGTATTTCTTATAAACTACTTGTGAGTCAGAGGCCAGAGCCAGAACGAGTTGATAATCTTACAAGGGAAAGGTTGGCTGTATTAAGGTTCGAAAAAGATCTAGGAGCGCTTGGTGTTGATTCCACCAAACTCATAAAACAACATGCAAGGGGCGCCGACCTCCTTACAAATCCTCCAGAATTTGCTAGTGCTGTGCAACGGCAGATAGAATCCGTTTCTAGAACTGAGTTAGCATCTAGAATTTCGGATTCCATGAAACGTCTTAGAATAAAAAGTGTCGCAGAACTAAGACTTGGAGATGGCGCACTTGCGAAACTAATTGGCCCTAAACCGCCTGCTGTCAAACCAAGGAACAGAAGACTAGAACTTAAGCGTAGTCGGCTTGCGCGTTCCAAAAGAACTGCTAGAGAAAGAGGTTCTCAACGCTAAGATTTGAACTTCTTCTTGACTCTTTGGAAGATTCCTTTTCTTTCCTTGGCGGTCTTTTCCTCTTTGGCGAGTTCATCAAACAGCTTCTTTTCCTTCTTGCCCATCTTCTTGGGCGTTTGCACTATTACCTTGATATACTCATCGCCAAAGCCTGTTTCCCCAAGCTTTTTGATGCCCTTTCCCTTCAGCCTGAAGATTGTTCCGGTCTGGGTGGAGGCAGGCACATTTATTACTGCCTCTTCCTTGAGGGTTGGAATACCCAACTTTGTTCCAAGGGCTGCCTCTGCAAATGATATTGGGACTTCTGCAAACAGGTCTGCGCCATCCCTCTTAAACACTTCGTTGGGCTCGACAAATATTACTACAAACAAGTCTCCTGAGGGCCCTCCCCAAGCGCCTGCGTTTCCCTGACTGTGCAGCCTCAAATGGTTTCCCGAGTTTATTCCTGCCGGCACCTTAATCTTTATTTCCTTTCTTTCCCTGAGTCTGCCCTTGCCATCGCATTTCTTGCAGATCTTTTTCAGGGTCTTTCCCTCTCCAGAGCATTTTGGGCACGTTGTCTGGGTTGAAAACATTCCGAAGGCTGTTCTCCTGGTCTGCCTTACTATTCCGGATCCGTGGCATTGTGCGCAGGTTTCTTCCCCTGAGCCTCCCTTGCCCTTGCATGCCTTGCATTCTTCAATTTTTGTAATTGCAACCGTTTTCTCGGTTCCAAAAGCCGCTTCTTCAAAGCTCAGGTTTAGGTCCATTCTCAAATTGGCGCCCTTTGTCGGGCCTGCCCTTGTCTCGCCTCCAAAGGCCTGCCTGAAGATGTCGCCAAACCCAAAATCGCCGCCTCCGCCAACGCCGCCAAAGATGTTTCCGAAGTCAAAGTCGAAATCCCTTGTTCCCGAACCCCTGAATCCCTGAAAGCCTTGGAAGCCCTCTGCGGCGTGGCCAAACTGGTCGTAGTTTGACTTCTTTTGCGGGTCTGAGAGAACCTGGTATGCTTCAAGCGTTTCCTTGAACTTTTCTTCCGCTCCCTCGTCCTTGTTCAGGTCAGGGTGGTACTTTTTGGCAAGCTTTTTGTAGGCTGCCTTTACTTCGTCAACAGCGGCCCCTTTTTTCAGGCCCAAAACTTCGTAGTAGTCACGCTTTGTCATGCCAAACCAGCCAATCTAAGTTGGAAAAAAGAAATTAAAAAGGGAACTACTTCTTGTCATCGTCCTTTACCTCGTAGTCCGCATCAACAACCTTTTCATCTTCCTTCTTTTCCCCCGCTGCCTGTGATTCCTGGCCTGCGCCCTGCTGCTTTTTTGCAGTCTCTTGCGCAGCTTTTTGGTAAATCTCTGTGCCCATGGCCTGCATGTCCTTGTTGAGCTCGTCCATCTTTGCCTTTATGGCGGCAAGGTCCTTTGGTTCTTTTCCAAGAAGCTCTTTGAGCTCGCCGTTCTTCTTCTTTACTTCTTCCATCTTTGTCTTGTCTGCCTTGTCCTTCATTTCCTCAAGCGCCTTTTCCGTGCTGTAGGTCATGGCCTCTGCTTTGTTCACAGTTTCAATCTCTTCCTTCCTTTTCTTGTCTTCTTCGGCAAACTTTTCTGCTTCCTTTCTCATCTTTTCAATTTCCTCGTCGCCCAGCTTCTGTGAGGCCACTATCTTAATACTTTGTTCTTTGCCTGTTCCCAAATCCTTTGCCTTTACGTGAACTATGCCGTTTGCGTCTATGTCAAAGGCCACATCAATCTGCGGTATTCCTCTGGGTGCAGGTGGTATTCCAATCAATTGGAACCTTCCCAAAGTCTTGTTGCCTGAGGCCATCTCCCTCTCTCCCTGCAGTACGTGGATGTCTACTGCTGGCTGGTTGTCTGCGGCAGTTGAAAACACGCGGCTTTTCTTTGTCGGGATTGTGGTATTCCTCTCTATCAAAGCAGTCCTTATTCCGCCAAGTGTTTCAATGCCTAGAGTCAGGGGTGTCACGTCAAGCAATAGCACGTCCTTCACATCCCCTGAGAGGACTCCTGCCTGGATGGCTGCGCCCATTGCAACACATTCCATTGGGTCTACACCCCTTTCAACTTTTGAGCCTACCAGTTTTTCTACAAACTTTTGCATTGAGGGCATTCTTGTCGGCCCTCCTACAAGAATAATCTTGCCTATGTCTGCCGGCTGGAGCTTTGCGTCGGCCAGTGCCTGCTGAACAGGCTTTTCGCACTTGTTTATGATGGGTTCAACCAATTGCTCAAGCTTTGCCCTCTTTATTTTCTTTGTCAAATGCTTTGGGCCTGCCTTGTCGGCAGT
>JAFCBY010000102.1 GCA_017610485.1 Candidatus Falkowiibacteriota bacterium | reverse complement strand
CCAACAGCAAGAATTACAGGCTGGTGACAAGGCCAACCCTGAGCAGGGCAAAGTCAGAGGAAACAGGCATTAGCAGGGCAAAAGCAAAGGCATAAATTAGAAGTTTTCAAGCTGGCCTAAAATAGCGTTAATTTTTCTTCTTTCTGGACCTTACAGACTTTCCGGCAACAAGGCCCTTTACCTGTTCCAAAGTAACAAACTGCAAGGGATTTATGCTGTCAACAACGTAGTGCATTTCCTGGACCTCTTCCTTGGAGGCTGCATTCTCCGAGAGCTGGCTAAGCCTTGCCTCGAGTTCAACAAAGCGCTGGTCGGATTCCTCAAGCTTTTGTCTAAGGTTGGAAACATCGACCTCTGAAGAACCAGACTTTGAGGCAAACTGGCCTGCAAGAAGCTTTTCCTCCAAGCCCTTTAGCTTCTTGTTCAAGACAATTAAGTTTCGGCCCAAAACCTTTTCGTTCCTCACAACATACTTCATTTTTTGCGTGATGACCAGAATACTGCTGTTCAGAGAGCGGATGTCCTGCTGCAGCCTCTCCAACAAGAGGCTTCCCTTCAACGGTTTCTTTGCATGCCTAGCCAAACTGCATTCACCTGCTAAATAGAAATACAAACTAGTATTAAAGCCTTTTTTTCTACGGGAAAAAAGCCTTGGGAAACACCAAATTGCCAAAGCAATTTGAAAGCCTTTTCTTCTACCCCAAAAAAAAAAGCCTTGGGAAAAACAATTGCCAAAGCAATTAAATAATTGCCTGTGCTGGTCTGGAATAAAAGAAAGGCATAAATAGAGGCAGGGGCCTAATTTTTAGATGGCAAGGCATAGGGCAAAAGGAGAAAGGAAAAAAGGAAAAGGCAGTCCTAAACCCGCAGCTGTGAAACAGGGGTCAAAAGGAAGAGCCATATTAGACGAAATTGCCGCTGACATGGCTGCCAAAGCCAAAGTCATTAAAGAAAGGCTTGCTAAAAGAGGAATAGAAGTGGGGCTTTCAACAGTAGGAGCGTATCGCAAATTAATGGAAGCACATTCTTTAAAACCAAAAATAATGCAGGTTGCAGAGAAAATGCTTCTGGAAAGGCCGGGCCTTTCAGACAGTGATATTGCGTTCAATTTGAGGCAAGTTGGCTTCAAAAACCCAAGCATAGGCACTGTTGCTGCCGTTCGAAGCAACCTTAGGACAGGGGAAAAACCAATACTTACAGAAGAAGAAATGTTGAGGCGAGTACAGCACGTAAAACTAGGTTCATCAGAAGAGGCCATATGGAAGGAAATCTATGAACACCCTAGGGACTCAGTCGAAAGCCATAAAAAAAGACTGGCAGAAAAAGATGTGACAGCAAGCCTTACTCGCATTAGCAAAATAAAAACAAGAATGAGACACTATTTTTCGGAAAAAGACTTTTCAAAAAAGCCTAAACCAATTCATTTAACAGCAGCCCAAATGGAAATGATTCCAAGATTTAAAAGATTGGTTGAGCCGGCTATCTTTTTCAAAAACCGTTCTCGGATAGATTGGGAGAGTGAAACAAAGAATGCCTTTAGAAAATTTGTTCTTGCAAGAATTCCAAATATGGTTGTAAAATATGAAAAAGAAAGGGCAGGACTAGAAACCTTTGTTGATAGAGAAATTGGATTCTTAATGAGGCAATTTGTAAGGGAGAGCATTATGCACGGAATGGGAATAAACAGACCAGATACAGATTTAGTTGTAAAAATATATAGGGAAAAAGAAAGGGGCCTGAAAAACAACGCCGAAATCGCCAAAAAGCTTGGCTGTAAGAAAAGCGAAGTGGATTTACTTTGGGATAGATACCAAGCCTACCTCAGAATCGAAGGAAGAAGGGGAAGAAGGGACGAGTAATGAAACCCCGAGAATGAATGCCAAAAAAACAACTTAAGGGCATTTTAAAAAAATGTCCATACCATTAAATCCTTTGGAATGGCTGGAAAAAAGGTTGGGGGAATTTTGCTGGACACAGACTATGTCAGCAGGGCGGAGCGCAGCATAATAAGGCTGTTTGTAAGGACAGAAAGGGGAATTGAGGTTTTTGAGGACCCGGGCTTTAAGCCCTATTTCTATGTAAGGGTCAGCGATTTGAAGAAAGCCAAAAAGGAGCTGAAGGAAGCCGTTTTTGGCGAAGGGGTAAAGATTGCAAGCATTGAACAGGTCGAGAAAATAAATGCCGGCAATGTTTTGAAGCTCGTTTTTGGGAACGTGCAAGAGCTTGTGCAGGCAAGGGCAGAAGTCGGGGGCCTGCCTGAGGTAATTGACAAGGCAGAGCACGACATTCCCTTTGCAAGGCGCTGGCTCCTTGACCACGAGCTAGAGCCAATGAACGGCGTTGAACTGGAAGTTGAAGGAAAGGAAATTGTGGAAGCCGGATTTGTTGACCAGCCCAACCTAACTTTCAGGGCAGGAACCTTTGACCTGGAAACCTACAGCCCCGGCAGGTTCTCAGATCCCAAAAAGGACCCGATTCTGATGGTTTCGCTTGCAACAGGGGCAGGCAGCAAAGTGTTCAGCTACGGGAAAGGGTTTGGAAAAGGGAGTGCGGAAACCTTTGAAAACGAGAAGGAAATGGTTAAGGAATTTGTAAAGGAACTGAACAAGGAAAGCCTTGACATAATTGCAACCTACAACGGGGACCTGTTTGACTTTCCATACCTAAAGGAACGAGCCTCAAAGCACGGGTTAAAATTGGGCATTGGAAGCGACGGGTCAGAGCCCAAGATGATGAAAAAAGGCAGGGACAACGCGGCCAAGCTCGCAGGCATCCAGCATTTGGACGTTTACCAGATGCTCAGATTTCTGGCAAGGTTTGCCGTCGTGAACCTGCTCAAATTTGATTTGGAAAGCGTTGTTGCCTCGCTTTACGGCGAGGAAAAGGAAAAGGTTTCCTCAGACGAAATTAATGAGGCATGGGACTCAAAAAAGGGGCTGGATAGGGTTGCCGCCTACTGCGCCGAAGACTCTGCCTCTACCCTGAGGATTGGAGAACAGTACCTTCCCCTGGTGGTTGAGCTATGCAAGATTGTGAAACAGCCACTCTACGAGGTTTCGAGGGCAAGCGCCTCAATGCTCGTCGAATTCCTGATAATGGGAAAATGTTTTGAGACAAACAGGCTGATTGCAAACAGGCCTGACGACGCCGCAATGCAACAGAGGATGATGCACCCAATAAAAGGCGGCTATGTGAAGGAGCCAGAGCCAGGCCTGCACGAAAATCTCGCGGTTTTGGACTTCAGCTCGCTCTACCCCACAATCATAATCAGCCACAACGTAAGCCCTGACACAGTGGGTTGCGAGCACGAGGAATGCAGGGAGAAGAACCTCGCGCCAAACAAGCAGTGGTTCTGCTCCAAGAAATCGGGACTGATACCGGAAATCTTGAAAAGCCTTTTTGAGAAAAGAATGAAAATAAAAAAGCAGGCCAAAAGCCTTGAAAAGTCCGACCCAAAATTCGTGATACTGAACGCAAGGCAGAAAGCTTTGAAGATTTTGCTCAACTCATTCTATGGATACTTCCTGTACAGCAGAAGCAGGTTTTATTCAAGGGAAGGCGGTTCTGCAATCACGGCATGGGCAAGGCAGTATGTGCAGTGGGTTGGAAAGGAGGCCGAGAAGGCAGGATTCGGCGTTTTGTATAATGACACTGATTCGGCGTTCCTGACTATACCAAAAGGAAAGACACAGGACGATGTAAGGGGATTTGTTGAAGGGATAAACAAGCAGCTTCCTGGCGTAATGAACCTAGAGCTCGAAGGCTTTTTCAAGCGCGGAATCTTTGTCACAAAGGAAAGCGGCGAGGGCGCAAAAAAAAAGTATGCCCTGATTGACT
>JAFCBY010000101.1 GCA_017610485.1 Candidatus Falkowiibacteriota bacterium | reverse complement strand
AGTGTGCCAACAAGGAGTTTGCCAAATCCCCTGCTCTTTTGGCTTGGCCTGAACAGGTCTGCGAGCAGGAAGAAAATTGCCTCGTCTGCTGCCTCGACCTCGGGCTTTGTGCTTGACTCAATTGGGATAAGCCAGGCCATGCTTGAAATGCCCTCTGTTGTGATCTTTGACTCAATGATGAGCTCTTCCTTTGAGCCGTCCCAAATTATCACTGCCTTCTGCTCCGGCATGAAAACGCTTTCAGTGTAGTCCGGCGGCATCATTACGCAGCCGTCGGCAAAGCAATAGGTGAGAAAAAGCAGGAATGCGAATGCGGCAAGGACCCTTTTCATAGGCCTAATAATGATTTTTGGAATATTTAAACCTTGGGAAATAGCAAGGCTGTTTTTAAAAGCTGTTTGCAGGACATTCTAGTTATGCAGGGGAATTGTGTCAAATGCATAAAAAAAGCGGTCTTTTCACCGGCCTACGGGCCACACAGGTTCTGCAAGCAGCACTTTCTCGAGTTTTTTGAGAAGCGCGTGCGGAGGACAATCAGGGAGAACAGGCTGATAGAGGGCAGGGAAAAGCTGGTTGTCGCCTACTCCGGCGGAAAGGACAGCGCAGTGGCCTTGTACCTGGTTAACAGAATTTTTGGAAAGAGCAACCCTGTTGAGGCCCTGCTGATTGACGAGGGCATCCCAAAATATCGTGATAAAGCGTTGGCGATTGCGGAAGAAAACTGCAGGAAGTGGGGCGTGCCATTTAAGAGAGTCTCTTTTGAGGAGGAGTTTGGCTTCACAATGGTTGACGTCATGAGGAAGACCGGCCCGAAAAAGGAGATTGGGAGCACCTGCGCCTACTGCGGCGTGCTGAGGCGGCAGCTGATGAACAGGCATTCAAGGGAGATGAAGGCAAGCAAGCTGGTTACCGGCCACAATCTGGACGACGAGGCCCAAAGCGTCTTGATGAACGTGCTTGACGCCGACGTCGCAAGGTTTTTGAGAATTGGGCCAAAAAGCCATTCCCTGGAGGGAATGGTGCCGAGGATTAAGACACTTTACTTGAGCCCCGAAAAGGAGGCAATTGCGTTTGCAAAGATGGCCGGCATTGAATACTTTGATCAGGAGTGCTGCCCGTTCAAATGGCAGGCAAAGAGGAACGAGTTCAGGCAGCTTGTGGAAGAATTTGAGGCAAAGTTTCCAGGCACAATGTTCAGCGTGGTTGGCTTCCTGAGAGAGGTTAAGACCCTTGTTGGGGAGAAAGAGGAAGGGAAAAAATTGAGTGCCTGCAGCAAGTGCGGTGAGGCCTCCTCACAGAAGGTGTGCAAGGCCTGCAAAATGGTGGAAGGAATGAAGGGAAAGATTAATTAAGGTTTTTCAGGAAAAAACTGTATGATGGGCCCGTGGTCTAGTGGTATGACATATCCTTGACATGGATAAGATCGAGTGTTCGATTCACTCCGGGCCCATTAGAAAAAGTTTGAGCATGCAGTCAAATTTCTTTTGTCTGAGAAGCCGATTAAGTCGAGCCATTTCTTCAGTCTCTTTCGACCGTTAATATCTATGGAATAACCGATAGTTGGCCTATCAAATCTTTTATCTATTTGGACCTTTTTATACCTAGTGAACAGTATATCAAATTCCTGAAGTATTTCACACACACCATCACATAACTTTTGGCTCGCGCTAGTAAAATGGATTGTTGGATAGATTCCATAAGACCTATTTTTTATAGAGACGCAAAAATCTGCTGCAGCTAGGCCTCTAAGAAAAGCCGCTTTAATTTCATTGCCACTATTTTTTATTAAAAGAGGAACATCGACATTAGTCTTTTTACCTGAAGGGATACCAAGTTGACAAAAGAAATCAAAGATTGCTCTTGAAAAAAAGGAAGTTAAAATTGCGCGTTTTTTTCTGTCCTTTCTTATTGAAAGATCCAAATTAAAAAGTTCTTTCTTTCTCGGCAACAAACCGTTTTGAAAATAATCTCGATCTTTATCGCTGTTGCCACAATAGTAAAAACCATAGCGTATGCATTTACTATAAGTATAACCAAAAGTGAGCATACATCCATCTCCAATATGAAAACCTAGGTCCTCAGCAAGTTGAGTGGTGAGTTTTGTTGGAATTTTTATTTTGTTTTTAATGTCATGTTTTGAATAATTTATTTCTTTGAAATTTACGTTCATGACATAATCTAGTTTTTCGCTTTTAAAGCGCTTTGGATAGAGTGGGTTTCCGGTGAAAGTTTTTAAAGGGCGATTCATTGTGAATCACCCAAAAAGTTTTGCAAGACCCAGATGTCTCTGCCATCTAACTCCTCTGGGCAGTGCCTTGCCATAAACCTTATCGCTTCTAGTTCCTCTTGGCTTGGAAGAGGAAAATCAAACTTTTTTGAAAAACTCATCGACATCACCTCCAGTTAAGATGAATTTTTTCTAGGACGTCTCTGCTGATTTTGGAGGCATTAAATCCTTTGCACCAAAAGTAGAGGTTTAAACGTGCAAAAGTTTAAGCCGAGAAAATCAGAGTCCTTTGAAAAAATTCTTTATTGAAGGTGATGAGTGTTTTTAAAATTAGCCTTACTTCTTCCTTTTTTTCTTGGTGAGCTTTTCAAGGCTTACGCCGATTTCTTTCGCGAAGTTTTTCTCGAAGGCGTCGAGTTCTGTAATCTTCTTGTCTATTTTTCCTGCCCTGACAATGAAGTTCTTTTCTATTAGCTCGCTTTGGGTGTTGAGTTTCTTTAGCCCTGCGTTGAAGCGCTTTTCGTTCTGTTGAATGGCTGCAACAAACTGGGTCTTGAACTCATCCAGCTCTTTCATCTGCTGCCTGAACTGCCCTGGCTTGAACTCGGTTGTTATTGCTGTCTGAAGTTCGTCGAGCTTTGCCAGCCTTTCCTTTGTCTTGGCATCCAATTCGTTCATTTGGGTGTGGAATTGTTCCCCTATTTCGGCAAGCCTTTGCTTTTGGCCGGCTTCAAACTCCTGCTTGAGTTTTTTGAACTCGTTCAGCGGCTCGAATGCCCTTTGGGTGAACTCGGCCTGCTGCCCCTTAATCATTTGGTCAACCTTCTGCTCTGCACTCTTGATAAGCCCTTCCACTATCTGGCTTTCGAGCTGGAGGGTCTTGTTTATTCTTTCGTCCATTGAGGCAAGCTTTTGGTTCATTTCCTCCACAAGCTGCTTGGTCCTGGTCTTGTTCTCAATAAGCTCTGAATTGAAGGACGAGAGAAGCTCTTCCTTGGTCCTCTCTAAGTCCTTTAGATTGACTGAAAGGGCCTGGGCTGCAGCCCTGCTTTTTTCTTCCCTTTCCTTTAGGGACTCCAACTGCGTGTCAATTCTTTGGCTTACTCCCTTCATTTCCTGGAGCTTTGCCTCAATTATCTGGGCAAATTCCTTGGCCTTTACCTCCAGTTCGGCATCAACCTTGCTCACCGTCAGCGCCCTTTGGCTGTCAAAGAGAACCTTAATCTTGTCAAGCTCTCTCTTGCTTGCATCCTCCACCTTTTTGTCAAGCTTGGCGTCAATATCCTTCTTTAAATCCTTCATCTCTGAGAGGCGTTGGTTAACTGTTCCAAGAATGCCCCTTTCCCACAGCTTGCTTATGTTTATATCTTCAACCAGGCGGGTGGTGGGTGCGGCAGCCGACTGGGCTTCAGTCACCCCTGCCACAGGAGGCGCTTTCTTAGGCATGGAATTAAGCGCCCTGGAGGAATACTTTTTCTTCAGGGAGAGGGCCTCTGCAATTGTCTCAGCCTGGTCCTCCGGCTCAACTGCCTCTGCTGCAAGCTGTTCGGTAACCTGCTCCCGTTCCTCCTCAATGGCATTTTGCTTTTGCTCAGGCGAGGGCTTTTCCGATTTTTTCGAGGCCGCTGGCTTTGTA
>JAFCBY010000100.1 GCA_017610485.1 Candidatus Falkowiibacteriota bacterium | reverse complement strand
CCTTTAGTTTGAGTTTTATTAAAGGCTTGCCCTTGGCAGAGGAAAGCAGTTGGGTAAGGGTTTTTTCCACCTCACACCTAATGCTTTCATTTGTCCCTTCCTTGAACTCAAGCTTTTCAAAGAGGAATTTTCTCTGCTCCGGCAGGGGAATGAAATTAACGCTTTTTTCCTTTGTCTCAAAAAGGAAGATGCCCTTTGGCTTCTTTGATTCGAGCTTTTTCATCTGGGTTACAACCGTTGAGCCAGTAACCAAAAAATTCTTTGTGTCAAGGTTCTCCTGGCTTGCCCAGTGAAGATGCCCGTCAACCACAAGGTCAAAGCCTGCGGGCAGGTCGTCAAGGGAAATTGATGCAATCATGTCATCGTCAAAGGGCAGGAATTCCTTAATGCTCTGGTGCAAGAGGACAATGTTTGCTGCGCCTGGCTCTGGCTTCGGATCCCACATTTTTAATGCGTCCAGTGCCTTCTTTTCGGGTACGCCGCTCAGGCCGTGGACCACAAGCCTTTCCCCGTTCAGTTCAAATTCCGCCTTTGCCGCGTGAAGAAAGGCAAGGCAGCCTGCCTCCTGCAAAACCTCTAGGGCGTTCTTGAAGTCCTTGCTCCTGAACTCGTGAGTTCCGGCAATTGAGATAACCGGCACGTGTGAAAAAGAGAATTCCTCCGCTTTCCCGTTCTTTGTTTTCCTGATTTTGGCAGGCGCGTCGTTTCGCGCAGTTTTTAGGACAGAAAATAGTTTGAACATGTCAAGCCAAGATTCTTGGGAGGGTGTGGCCTCATTGAAGAGATCCCCTGCCAAAAGGACAATGTCTGCCTTTTCCTTGAGCGCGAGCCCGAAAGCCTGCTTTGCCTGGTCAAAGGCTTCACTTGCCCTTGGAGAGCCTTTTGCAAAGCCAATGTGCAAATCCGAAAAAATTGCTATCCTCATCGCCAACCCAAAGGAATTTATACTGCTTTGTTTTTTTAAATTAATGAGAGAGGCAAGATTATGAAACCACACAACCCTTCAAAGAGACTAAAAACAACTGGCAGCAAATCCAGGAGTGAGCAGAAAAAGAAACTGAGACAGGCACAACGGGCGGCAAACTCGAAAAAAGGAAGAAAAGCAGGGTAAAGGGAAAAAGGACCAAGCACTATGCCAAGATATAACATAAGCGGAAAGCGAAAAAATGTCGGCGGAAAAAAGAACAAGCAAAACGTAGAAAACCGCAAAAGGCAGAAAAGGCGTGAAAAGCTCAAAAAGCAGGGAAGGCAGTAACAGGGCGTAAAATAAGAATTATTAAGCAGTTGACGCCATTAATTGTTTATGGCAAAGGCCCTGGAGATTAAAAGAATTGACTTGCTTGTGCACCCATTCTATGGCCCTGTTAAAAGTCCCAAATCCAGAGCAGTCTACACCAAGCAAGAGGCCAAAGAATTGCTTAAAATTTGGAAAAGGCATATTGACGAGGTGGCAAAGGATCCAAGCAGGCTCCTGCTTATTTCCCCTACAAACGTGCAGACAAAAGGCCAAGCAAAACTAAGCAAAGAACTTATAGCATATGCAGAAAAAAAGATGGGCAAACGAATCGGGTTCTTTTTCCACCCTGAATCAAAACACGAATTCCTAAACAGCGGCATGCAGCCATTCAAAATCTTTGGGCAGTACACCCAGGCAAGCGGCATCAAGATAGATTCGAAAACAGTGAAAACTAGGGCCTTTGGCGAGTACACAAACAGCTGCGTTTTGGATTTTCTGACAGAGCTCAACAAGAGCGTTGGCCTGGAAAATCCGCTTCCCTTCAGGAACAGGCAAAGCGCCCTTATGGTAAGAAAGTCTGTGGGAGCAGACTTCAAGCCCTGGAGGCTCAAGAATCTAATGAAAACCCCTCAAGGGAGGAGCGCTTTGAAGAAAAAGGCCAAAGAATTCACTGTAAGAAGAATCAGAAATGCAAACAGGGTTGCCCAAAAGCTCGGCTGGGGCACGGACTACTATGAGCCAAGGTCAAAGAAAAAGAAGCGCGTGGCCTAGCCAACAAGCTCAATCGTGTTCTGCAGTTTCTTTTTGGCTTCCTTGAGAAGCTCTTTTCCCTTCGAAGTGATACTGTAGACAGACCTGTTGCCCTCGTGCTTTGATTTTACATAACCGCGGTCTTGTAACTTGTATAAGACAACGTAAACGGAAACGTTTCCCGGAAGAAAGCCGAATTTTTGCTTGATTTCCTTTCTCAGGACATAGGCGTGTGAGGACTTGTCCTTGAGCATGCTCAAAAGGTAAATCCACAGGAGCTCAACGCCAAGCTTCCTTTTCAGGCGGACAATCTCGCGGCTTTTAGCAGCAGCCATTGCTACATAAGAGCTGCGAAAGTTTTATATACATAAAACAGCCATATATTTGCATTGTTTTACAACTGTAAAATAGTTTATGTTTGTAAATGTTTGGAGGTATTTTAAAATGACGGGAAAAATAAAGGTTGCGATTGCGGGAATCGGCAATTGCGCAAGTTCTTTGATTCAAGGATGTGAATTCTACAAGGATGTTGACGCGTCCAGCAAGCTCGTGCCAGGGCTTATGCACAATGTGATCGGCGGCTACAAGGTTTCAGACATTGACTTTGTGGCAGCGTTCGACGTTGACAAGAGAAAGGTCGGCAAGCCCTTGAACCAGGCAATCTACGAGAAGCCAAACAACACTTACGAGATTGTGGAAAAGGTTCCAAAATGGGAAGATGTCATTGTGCAAAAGGGCCCTGTTCTTGACGGGGTCGCAGACCACATGGCGGAATACCCGGAAGACGTTTCTTTCAGGGTTAACGAAAGCCAGAAGCCGGTGGACGCAACAAAGGTCTTGAAGGAATCCGGAGCAGAAATTTTAATGAACTACATGCCGGTCGGTTCAGAGAAGGCAACCCAGTACTATGCACAGGCTGCATTGGACTCAGGAGTTGCTTTCTTGAACTGCATTCCGTCATTCATTGTTTCTGATCCTGAATGGGAGAAGAAATTTAAGGATAAAGGAATTCCTTGTGCTGGATGCGATATTAAAGCAGAAGTTGGAGCCACAATCACACATAGAGTTCTTGCAAAGCTGTTTGATGACAGAGGTGTGAAGATAAACGGCACGTACCAGCTGAATGTTGGCGGAAACACTGACTTTTTGAATATGGCAAGGCATGACAGGCTCAAATACAAAAGAATTTCAAAAACTGATGCAGTGCAAAGCAATTTGCAGGTTCCCTTAGAAGCAGACAAGGTCCACATTGGGCCAAGCGACTACGTGCCCTGGCTGCGGGACAGGAAAATCTGCTTCTGTAGGATTGAAGGAGAGAAGTTCGGCAGGGCCCCCGTCAATCTCGAGTTTAGGCTACAGGTCGAAGATTCAGCTAACAGTGCAGGTTGTACCATTGACGGCCTGAGATGCTTGAAACTTGCTTTGGATAGAGGCATTGGAGGCGCTCTAACATCTATCTCTGCATATATAATGAAACATCCGCCACAGCAGTACTCTGACCCAGAAGCAAGGAAGATGGTGGAAGAGTATATCAAAGGGAGCAGAGAGCGCTAGAATTCACTTCATACAAAAATTGGACATGTTTGGGCAATTCTTTTAGGATTGCCTTCTCCTTCTTTATTTTTATTAAAGCCCAGAGGAACTCCAACGGAAATGTGGTTTCGTTTCTTCTAAAATGCTCTAATTGCCTGTTTGAATATTTCTTCTCAGTAAACTTACTTACCTCAAAAGCAAATAGTTTGTCCGTCCCAAAGACTCCCTTGATTTCATTGATTAGAGTACAAATGATGTTGGACTGGATTCTACCAAACTTGGAAATTTTTATGACTGCGTTTTTCAACGCCCTTTGCTTATCTGGATTAAAATAACCAACATTCCTATAAAAATTGACTATTGACTCTTGTCGGGTTATGAAAAAACCAAAAGCGTGTTTGGATGTCTC
>JAFCBY010000022.1 GCA_017610485.1 Candidatus Falkowiibacteriota bacterium | reverse complement strand
ATGCCGTTGCCAATGCTTAGGTCAGTATCAAGGCCGTTCATAAGGTTCAGCGCAAACACCAAGAAGCTGTTTCCAAATTTGGCTTATACCCTAAGGCAGGCGGAAATAGAACTCACTGAAAGAGAATACGGGGCAGTCATGATTTTCCTCGTTATCTTTTACATGGTTTTCTTCGGCGGAATGATAACACTGCTTCTAAGCAAAATGACAGAGCACTTTCTCACGCTTGGCATAGGAATTGGGATGCTGATGGGCCTGCTGATATTTGTACAGATTGTAATGTACCCGCAGATGCTGGTGAGAAAAAAAACCAGGGCAGTGGAAAAAAACATGGTGTTTGCCATGAGGGCAATCCTGGTGCAGTTGAAGAGCGGGGTTTCCCTTTTTGACAGCATGTCAATGATTGCAAAAGGCGATTATGGAATTTTGAGCGAGGAATTTCAAAAAGCTATCGATGCAATAAATACCGGCACGCCGGAACAGTTTGCATTGGAACAAATGGGTGAAAGAAACCCAAGCCCTTACCTAAGAAAGGCGCTATGGCAGATTGTCAACGGAATGAGTGCCGGTGCAGACATAAGCGCTGTCCTGGGAGAAACAGTCAGCTCAATGATAAGGGAGCAAAAGCGTGCAATAAACAAGTATGGCTCGCAACTGAGAGTGCTCTCGCTTATGTACATGATGATTGGGGTCATAATGCCGGCCCTGGGCGTGACACTGCTTATAATACTGTTCACCTTTCCCATGGTAGGGGATGCGATAGCTGGAATGCCAGTACTTGTTGACACCACAAAAATACTTCAGGACAGCCTGCCGGGAGAAATCTACAGGGAAGGCGATTATATAGAGGGGCTGACCGGAAAACAGAGCTACAGCGGCACTTTCATTAAACTAAAAGTTGTCCAAATTGAAGGAAAACGAATTAACTTATCGGCAGAAGACGAGGAAGGCAAAATTATCCAAAGCGAATCAATATACGGGGCAGGGAGCAACATAAGCGAAGTGTTTGTAAGGGGCCAGGACATGGGGCTGTTTGCGGAAAACATCATCATAAAGTCGGTTGGAAAAGACCTGTTTGGCCAGGACCAAATTGAAGTGTCAAGGCTTGAGAAGGTGCATCTCGTGTTCTATGCTCTGCTGGCAATGGTTGCAATCATGCAATTTATGTACATAGGCATAATAAAAAGCAGGAGACCAAGCATAATTGGGTGAAAAAAGATGGGCATATACAAAAGAATTGCGGCTTTGCTTCCTGAAAGTATTGTTGAGGCTTACAAGAGAGAGCTAGGCTATGTGGGAATACAAGTTGAAGAGAAAAGGTTTGTTGGCTTTGTGGCCTTGTTCGGCCTAGGCATTGCAATCGCGGCAGCAGTAAACCTTTACATCTTCTTCAAGGTAGATCCCCTGATGTCATTTATACTGGCGTTTAGCCTGTTTGGCGGAGGCATATACTTCTGGCTAAGCCAGACAGCTGAGAAAGAGGGGAAAGGGGCAGAAAAAGTGCTTCCAGACGTGCTAGAGCTCATCGCAAGCAACATCAAGTCAGGCCTTACAACGGAAAAAGCGCTGTTTGCAGCAGCCAGGCCGGAATTTGGCGTAATCTCGGAAGAGCTAAAGAACGCAAGCAAGGAAATAATATCAGGGGCAAGAATGGAAGACAGCCTAATGAAACTTCCAACAAAGATAAAAAGCAAGGTGATAGAGAGAAGCATCTGGCTGCTTGTGCAAGGAATGAAAAGTGGGGGCGCAATAGCAGACCTCCTCATACAACTCGGCTCAGACCTGAGGGAAGAAAATGCCATGAAGCAAGAGGTCGCGGCAAACATAAGCATGTACGTGCTCTTGATCTTTGCAGCAGCACTGTTTGGAGCACCCCTTCTCTTCGGAATAAGCAGTGTGATAGTCGGCCTGCTTGTTGAGCAGACAAGCAACCTTGGGATTTCCCCAACACAGATGGCGGAATACAGCTCAATGAGCCAAATAGGCAGGTTCATGGGATTGCCAACCGTAAGCATCACAGAACCATTCATTGTAAGTTTCTCTGTTATGGCACTCATAGTGACAGCATTCTTTTCATCGCTCACAATTGGGGCAATGGGGGCAGGGAGTGAAAGAGAGGGGATAAAATACATTCCGCTAATGCTGATTGGAGGCCTTGGCCTGTTCTTTATGGTAAGAATGGGGCTTAGCAGCGTGCTTGGAGGCCTTGGCGGGCTGATGTAACTAGGATTGCCTGGCAAAAGCAGCGGTTTTTTTCAGGCCGTGCCGGAGGGAAAAAGCAGGCTTCCAGCCCAACTCCTTTTCCGCCAAAGCAATGTCCAGGCAGATATGCCCTACCTCATTTGAAATGGCTGGCCCATAAATGGGCTCTTGCTTGAATCCGGTGTCCTGCTTTAATTCTGAAAACACTTGGCTTACAGAGGTCTTGTTTCCACCGGCAATGTTAAGGGCTTTGCTTTTTGTGCTTTTTTGGAGGGCGAGCAGGTTTGCCCTGGCTATATCCTCAACAAAGACAAAGTCCCTTGTTTGGGTTCCGTCGCCGTTTATTGTGGCCTGCTTCCCTTCAAGCATCTTTTGCAAGAAGATTGAGACAACGCCTGTCTCGCTTCCCAGGCTTTGCCTTGGCCCAAAGACATTGCCATATCGCAGGACAACACAGTCGAGGCCGGGAATTTTTCCATAGTGGAAAAAGTAGTGTTCGGCCGCGAGCTTTGAAACAGCGTAGGGTGAAGCAGGCTTTGCAGGCTGGGATTCAGGCACAGGTAACCTTTCAGGGCTGCCATAAACAGCGCAGGATGAGGCAAGGACTGCTTTCCTAACATCAAACAGCCTGCAGCATTCCAAAACGTTAATTGAGCCAAGAATGTTTGAGGAAGCGTCAAAGCCAGGGTCCTTGAAGGAGTTGGCAAGGCTTATTTGAGCTGCCTGGTGCAGGACAAAGTTGGGCCTTGCCTCTTCAAAGGCCTTTTTCAAGGCAGGCAGGTCTGTTATGTCAGCCTGAAAAAAGCCTGCTTTTGGGTTGAGATTTTCCTTTCTGCCTGTTGACAGGTTGTCAACCACGCTAACCTTGAAACCGCTTTCAACCAGCAAATCGACAGAATGTGAGCCAATAAAGCCGGCACCGCCGGTAACCAAAATTGTTTCCAAAAAAAATCCCCTGCTAAACCTGCCTCTTTGATTTGAACCACTTAACAAAGCGCACAATTCCATCCTCAATCGTCACCTTTGGGTCGTAACCCAGTAGCCTTCTTGCCTTTGAAATGTCTGCAAAGGTAAGCGGCACATCGCCTGCCTGGTCAGGCAAGGCCTTAATCTTTGCCTTCCTGCCAAGCTTTTCCTCCAGGAGGGATACCAGCCTGTTGAGGGATATGGGACTGGAGTTCCCCAAGTTAATGACCTCGAAAGCAAAAGAGCAGTCAATTGCCCTGCAAATTCCGTCAACCGCATCGTCAATGAAAGTATAGTCCCTTCTGCTTTGGCCACTGCCATACAATTCGATTTCTTTGCCCTCTTCAATGAGCTTTGTAAACTTGTAAATGGCCATATCAGGCCTCTGCCTTGGCCCGTAAACGGTAAAAAAGCGAAGGGCAATTATGGGAAGGGCATACAAATGGCTGTAGGTGAATGCAAACAGCTCACAAGCTTTTTTGGAAGCAGCATAAGGTGAAACAGGCTTTTCCACAGCGGCACTCTCACTAAAAGGGCTATTTGCGGACGCGCCGTAAACGCTGCTGCTTGAGGCAAGCAGGAAATTCTTCACGTCAAATTGCCTGCTTAACTGAAGAAGATTCAGGGTCCCCTTTATGTTCACGTCTTCATAGAGAAAGGGATTCTCAATTGAGGGCCTTACCCCTGCCTGGGCTGCAAGGTGAACAACCTTTTCAATCCCAGAACCCCTGAAAAGGGCTTTCATGCCCTCAAAGTTTCTGACATCAACTTTCTTCAGCACAAAGTTTTCGTGTTTAAGGGCAGGGCCAATATTTTCCTGCTTTGTTTTTGGGCTATAAAAGTCACTGAAGTTATCCAGGCCAACAACCCTTTTGCCGTCAGCAAGCAACCTGTCAGTTAAGCTTGAGCCAATGAAGCCAGCCGCCCCTGTCACCAAAACCGTTTCCAATAAAAACCCCTTTAACAATTGTTGAATGAAAAACTTAAAGAATACAATTATACTTAATATCCAGGGGTTAGAAAGATGCCTGAGGCCGTAAAGACATACCAGCCGGACAATTCCCTTAGAAAAGGCTATTTTTCCATTTTTAGAGAAATAGTTGACGAAATCGTCGAGAACAGGTGGCTTACCTGGCAGCTTTTCAAAAGGGATTTTTTAACAATCTACAAGCAGTCGTTTATTGGGGTGCTTTGGGCCTTTATCATCCCACTGGTGAGCGTTGGCACATTTGTCCTGCTGAACCAATCAGGCATCTTTGTGTTCGGAGAAATTGGAATTCCCTATCCGATATATGCAGTTCTCGGAATGGCCTTCTGGCAGCTTTTCTCAACAGGGCTTATCGCAAGCTCTAATTCCCTGGCAAAAGCCAGAACCATGATTACAAAAATTAACTTCAGCAAAAAATCGCTGGTTATTGCATCTATGGGACAGGCGCTTGTTTCATTCCTCATTCAATTCGGCCTGGTGGTTGCCTTATTCGCTTTTTACGGCATTGCGCCAAGCCCGCTCGTTGCCCTGGTGCCAATCCTGATAATTCCAATACTGTTTTTCACCCTCGGACTTGGCTTCATCCTCTCGCTCTTAAACGGCATAGTGAGGGATGTTGGAAACATGCTCTCTGTTCTGATAACATTCCTGATGTTCCTGACGCCAATACTCTATGCAAAGCCAACAGAAGGCCTGCTTGCAGTCCTAACTGTCTACAACCCACTTTACTACCTGGCTGCGGCTCCAAGAGATATTGTGCTAATGAACAGGGTTTCGGAAATAGGCGGCTTCGTTGCCTCAAGCATTCTGGCAGTTGCAGTCTTCATCCTATGCCTAATCATATTCCACCTGACCGAAACAAGAGTTGCGGAGCGTGTCTAATATGGAAAAGAACGTTGCCATAAAGGTTGAAAACGTTTCCAAAAAGTACTGCAAGTCCCTGAAGAGGTCAATGATGTACGGGGTCAACGACATTGCAAGGAACACTTTGGGAATGGGCTCGCATGGTGAAAAACTTAGAAAGGACGAGTTTTGGGCAGTAAAAGATGTTTCGTTTGAGGTTAAGAAAGGGGAAACCCTGGGAATAATCGGGTCAAACGGTTCAGGCAAGACAACAATGCTCAAGCTCTTGAACGGGATATTCTGGCCGGACAAGGGAAAGTTGAGTGTGAGAGGAAGGGTTGGCGCGCTCATTGCCGTTGGCGCCGGATTTCACCCAATGCTTACAGGCAGGGAAAATATCTACGTGAACGGCGCAATTTTGGGAATGAACAAAAAGGAAGTCGATGAAAAGTTTGATGAGATTGTTGAGTTTGCAGACATTGGCGACTTTCTTGATACCCCAGTAAAGTTTTACTCCTCAGGAATGCTTGTAAGGCTTGGTTTTGCAGTTGCGGTCAATGTTCAGCCCGATATCCTGCTAATTGACGAGGTGCTTGCCGTTGGAGATTTGTCCTTTCAAAACAAAAGCCTGCGCAGGCTGGCTGAATTGAGAGACAAGGCAAATGCAGTGGTCTTTGTCAGCCACAATTTAGAGCACGTGAGAAATTTGTGCGACAAGGTTATTCTGCTGGACAGGGGAAAAATTATGTTTGCCGGAAAAACAGTTAAAGGCATAGAAGAATACCACAGGCTAACGCGCAAAAAGAAGATGATAAGCGTCAAAAACAAAAAAGGTTTTCGTTCACCGCTGCATTCGTCCTCAGGAGACATAAATTTTGGCACAGTGGGCCTTTTGGACGAAAGGGGCACCAAGACCGGAAAGATAGAGGCAGGAAAGCCCCTTACAGCCTTCTTTGAATTTGAAACATTTAGGGGCATTGAGGAGCTGTATTTTACGGTTGGAATAAGGGATGAAAGGAACTACAACTGCATTCTGCAAACAAGCAATTACGCCGGCAAAAACAGGTTTAGAAATGTCTCCAAGGGCAAGCATAGATTAATTGTCAAATTCTCAACCCCAAATTTGGTGCCGGGCCTGTATTTTCCGATAATCGCCGCAAGAAACGCGGTTACCAATGAGACCTATGAAAAAAATTTTAATTTAAAGCCGTTTCTCATTGAGGGGGACGGAGCCTCCAGGGGAATAGTCTTGACCGGAAGCAAATGGAAGCTCGACAAAATTGGCTTGAAGGGGCGGAAAAGAGAATGAAGCCGGTTGGAAAAAAGGGCCTGAAAATTGTTTTTTTGTGGCACTGGCAAAAAAGACTAACCGATGAAGAAAAGCCGGTTTTTGCGGTTCCGGATTCACTGATAAACGCGGCCGGCAGGCTTTCTTCGGACTACATCGTAAAACTCGTTGCGTTTTCAAAAGAAAGGGACTACGAAGTGCATTCGGCAAAGCAAAACATAGATTATATATTTAGAACATCACTGGAGGGACTGATGTCCGCGGTAACCGACATCGATCCAGACATTCTGCTAATAAACCACAATCCAAACCCCTACGAAAAATTGCAAAAAATGTTAAATCGGCTGAGGGCAAAAAAAATAATCTACTACAGTGCCCCGATAAAAGAACTGAATCAATACCATAAAAAGATTGAATACCACCTTGTTCACCACAAATACCAAAAGGAAATTCTGAAAAGGAAGGGCATAGACCCAAAAAAGATCGTCGTTTCCCCAAAGACAGCGGATATGGAAATCTTTAATCCGGGAGATATTGAAAAAAAGTGGGATTGCATCTATCCCATGAGAGGGGGCATGGGCTACTGGAAGCGGGCTGAACTTGCAATCGAGGCCTGCAAACTCAATAACATGTTGATTGTAATGCCAGGTGCAAAGATACCACCAGAATATTCTTGGGTTACAACATTTGGCGAATGGAAAAGCCCAAAAGAAATGGCAAGGCTTTACAACCAATCAAAATGCCTGGTTATAACCTCAAACGAAAAAGAGATGGGACCAAGGGTAATTCCGGAAGCAGCCGCATGCAATATTCCAATAGTGTGCTGCAGTGATTCGCCGGCATGTGTTTCCCATGTAAAAAGAATTGGTGGGTTTGTTGCAGAACCAAACCCCAAAGACCTCGCTGAGAAAATAAAACTCGCACTGCAGGAAAAACTTGACAGCAGAAGGAGAATGGACGAGCTTGGGTTTGACTACGACCTTAATTACAGGACTCTCTCCAATCTAATCAAAAATGACTTGCTGCCAGCGATTGGGTCACAGAAGAACAGTGAAAAACACTGGAATAAAAAATATGGAACCGGACACGAGAGCTGGGCAAAAGACTGGAGATTGACCTTGTACGACTGGGCAGCTGAAGATATCGGGGAGCAAAAGTACTCAATTGTAGATGTTGGATCAGGCCTTGGCTACGGGCTGGAGCGGATAAAAAAATACAGGCCAATGGCAGAGATATGCGGCATTGACTTTTCAGAGGAAGCGGAAAAAAACTCCGTTGTCCCATTTGTCCGGAAAAACATCCTAACGGATGATCTGTCCTCACTGAGTGCGGACTATGTGCTGTGCGTTGAAACCCTGGAACACTTCAAGGATCCGGCCTTTGTGTTGGGCAGGATTTTGGCAATTGCAAAAAAGAAATTAATACTAACCGTGCCATACAATGAAAACATTTCCAGGCACACTGAACACGAATCGGTCTTTAGCAAGCAAACATTTAGGGGCTACAATCTGGAAAAAATCGAGGTAAGGCAAAGGTCTGCAGGAAGGGTAATGAAAATTGTGATAAAAGCTGGGAAGCCGGAAAAAAAACCAATCCACAGCATTCTCAGGCGATTAAATGATTTAATGAGGGGCCGCCATTCATGAAAAAAATTTTTCACGTTTACGGAAACGAAATCAACCTAGGGGACTGGGGCAGCGCCCTCGGAATCAAGCAGCTGCTGGAATCGGCCAGTGAAGAAGAGATAGAGTACAGAAACTGGCACACCTCTTTTGAGCAAAACCAAATAGGCGAAAAAACCGTGTCAAGAATCAACAAAGAATGTGACGCGGTGGTAATCGGGGGCGGGGGGCTCCTGTTCAAAAAACAGGGCGCTTCCAACAAATGGCCGCTTGGAATGCTGATAAACATTTCGAGAAAGAACCTGGAAAGGCTCAAAGTACCCATATTTGTTTTCTCAATCGGGCTAAATCAGGACCTTGAAGAAAAAAAAGGACTGTTTCAAAGGGATTACGACGGAATACATTTTGATCGGAATCAAATCGACAGCATCAGGCACCTGAACGAGATTTCGGAACTGTTTTCCGTGAGGGATGCCGGCACAAGGGATTTCCTGGAAAAAATCAAATGCCAAAAAGAGGCATGGCTTGCGCCCTGCCCCTCAATGTTTTTAAGCACTGGCACGAAGCCGCTGCAAGGCAGCAAAGACAGGGCTGTTGGAATCAACCTAAGAGGCAACGCACAGGCGCAGCTGGAAGGCAAGGTCGGCCAAATCATTCCCAGGCTGAAGGAAAAAGGGTTTGAGATAAGTTTCCTGTCACACAACAGGGGGAAAGGCGAGGGAATGAACTCCTCTGAAAAGTACAGCGTCAAAACAGTTGTTTCGGAAAACCCGCTGGAACTGGTGAAAAATTACGAAAAGATGGATTTCACTATTGGCATGAGAGGCCACTCCAATATGCTTTCCTTTGGGGCAGCAAAGCCATTTGTTTCCCTCTCATACAACATTAAAAACGATTTTTTTGCCGGGATGGCAGGTATGGAAGAATATCTGCTGCCCTCAAACGGAAAATGGTCAGCCGAAGAGTTTATGGGCGTTTTCTCAAAGATGGTGGAAGACAAAGCTAGGATTAAAAAGAATTTTAAAGGGCTTAAAAACAAATTCCAAAAGATGGACAGGGCATTTGCGAAAAAGGTAATTGACTCAATTTAAGAAACCAGGATTAGAAGATGAAATTATGCACGGAATGAAAAAAAAGATTGAAGGCCTGCTCAAAGGAACCGCACAAAATCCTGGGAATTCTGAAAAAGAGCCCGCCATATATTACATGGTTGAAGAGGCAAACTGGTCAATAAAACAGGATGGCTTATACATAACTGAAAATGTTGAACGGCTCTTCAACGTTAAATCAAGGATAATAACCAGCCACAAGGGCATAAGGAACAAAATTCTTCACTTTGGCTCAAGAGGGCTGTACCTTCCAAACGAGTGGAAAAACATCCACCAATCCAACAAAATTGTCTTCACCTGGTTCCACGGAAGCCTGGCAGACCCAGATCCAGGCAACCTTGCCATGATAAAGAGCCTTCCAAGCGCTGCAAAGAAAGCCGACCTTGTCCATGTTACAAACCCAAGGACCAGGAAAAGGCTGGTTGAATGGGGCATACCAAGAGACAAAATAGTGGAAATTCCACTGGGCGTTGATTTAAACCTGTTCAGGCCTGCAACGCAAAGCACTAGGGAAAAGGCAAGAAAGGAAATTGGCATTCCGGGCAATTGCATTTGCATAGGCTCTTTCCAAAAGGACGGTGTTGGATGGGGGCAGGGAAATAAACCAAAGATGGTAAAGGGCCCTGATATCTTTTGCGACGCGGTAATAGAGCTGTCCAAAACACACCCGGTTTATGTTTTGCTTATAGGCCCTGCAAGAGGCTATGTAAAAAAGAGGCTGAGGACAGCCAGAATTCCCTTCCACCCTAAGTATCTGGAAAATTTTCAGGATGTGGCAAAATACTACCAGGCCCTGGACCTCTACCTTGTAACCTCAAGAGACGAGGGCGGGCCAAAAGCCATTCTGGAGGCCATGGCTTCAGGCACGCCACTGGTGACCACCAGGGTAGGAATGGCAAGCAGGATGGTTAAGCAGGGAAAGAACGGGTTTTTGGCCGGGATTGAAAACACTGGCGAAATTGTTGAATTCGCATCAGGAATTTTAGACAGCCCGGAAGAAACCAGGAAAATTGTTTCAAATGCAATTGAAACCGCAAAGGCCTACAGCTGGGAAAACACTGCAAAAGCCTATTACAAAAAGATGTATTCAAGATTGTTGGAAGAACAGAATGCAGGCAGGGGAAGGGCATGAATGGCGAACTAAGCTGGCTAAAGAGCCTCAAAGAGGAAACTTACTCATTTATCCAGGAGATGAATGAAGGGAAGGATTTTTCCCGCTTCAAGTATTCGTATTCAGGCGATTTGTACGATTCGACAGCCAAATGGGGCCTTGGCCAGCTTGTGTTCGCAGCAAAAATTTTATACATGATTGACAAGCTAAAATCGGTTAGGCCAATTTACAAAAAAAACTTGGCCAACGCCATAAATTCCTTTCAAACAGAAGACGGATATTATACAGACAGCACGTTATTTAAGCCAGGGAAGGGCCTGACTGCAAAATTGTTTAAAAGCAGGGGCCTTGCTGCACACGAGAAAATAAAAAGGGCGGAAACAAGGCAGTCCTTTGCAGCACTTTTGTCTCTAAATTCCCTGCCAAGAATGCCTTTTGCCCACATTCCCTATTCAAAAAAAGGCATAGGCAATTACTTGAAAAGGCTAGACTGGAAAAAGGCGTGGGATGCAGGAAGTCATTTTAGCCACTTGCTCTTCTTTTTGCACAGCAACAAAGAGCTGTTTGGAGTGCATGAAAAGGATTCCGATGAGTTAATCGATTATGCCATTGAGTGGGCAAATAACCTGCAGTCGCCCCACGATGGCTGCTGGTACAAGGGCAAACCTGCCGAATTTGAAAAAGTTAACGGGGCCATGAAAATACTGACAGGGCTGTCTGCAGCAGGAAGAAAGGAATTTTCTTACCCGGAATTGCTTATAGACACCGCACTAAATGGTGTGAAACATGCAGGCGCATGTGAAAACCTGAATGTGGTATATACGCTAAGCCGCTGCAGCGGAATTACCGGCCACAGAAGGGGGGAAATCAAAGATTTCTGCAAGGAAATGCTATTCAATTACAGGCAATACTACCACGAAGACAGGGGGGGCTTCTCTTTTTTCAAAGGCAAGGCCAATGAGACTTACTATGGCGCCAAGATTAGCAGGGGGTTAAATGAACCGGACATACACGGCACAATGATGTTTATATGGGGAATTTCAATAATGTCCAAGATTCTGGAAATAGATTTGGATTTAAAGAATCCTATTATCTAATATAGGTACCAATAGCAGCGGGGGTTTTTTGTGCAGCGATATTATGACAAGACTGGCAACCATCTGTTATACTTTGGCCAAAAAGCCACGCCGGAATTCTGGGACAGGCACTGGCAGACCCACAGCAGATTCGGGCCAGTAATTGAGAAGAACTCATTTGTTATAAAAACCACCCAAAAATTTCTTAAAAAAGGAAGGATATTAGAAGGGGGCTGCGGCACAGGCAGAAACATGCACTCTTTGCACCGCAACGGATACTCTGCCTTCGGGGTGGATTTTGCAAGGGAAACTGTAAAAAAAGCAAACAAACATTTTCCAGAGCTGAACATTGACTGGGGAGATGTTAGAAGCCTGCAATTTGACGACTGCTTTTTTGACGGCTACTGGTCACTTGGCGTGATTGAACACTTTTTCGAAGGATACAACCCGGCTTTAAAGGAAATGAACCGCGTTGTAAAAAAGGGCGGCTATGTGTTTTTGGCCTTCCCCTACATGGCGCCCCTGCGCAGGGCAAAGGCAAAACTGGGCTTTTATGAAAATAGTGAAAAGGCCAAGCCTGGCCCGAAGAATTTTTACCAGTTTGCATTAAACCCACAGGCATTACAAGCCAATTTTGAGAAAAACGGCTTTGCATTAAAATACAGCAAGCCCTTTGACGGATTAAAAGGCTTTAAAGACGAAGTTTTAATCTTTAAACCCTTCTTACAAAAATTATATGACTACCGGGGAGACAGCCGGTTGGTCCACACATTAAGGGCCACGTCGAGCAGGCTTTTGTCACATTTTTCAGCCCACATGATTTTGATGGTGTTTCAAAAAACAGGCAAGGCGGCAAAAAAATGAAGAAGCAGGACACGAATTTGACTTTGTTCTTCACAGCAGGCCTGGGCCTAAAAACCTGGGCAAAACTAGGAATCCTTGGCAGGGAAGTGGAACTGTACAAAAGGCTGTCCAAAAAATTGAAAGCGGTTAATTTTGTAACATACGGCGGAAAACAAGACAAAGATTACTCTGAAGGGCTTGGCACCATAAAACTTTTAGCGACAGGATGGCACAAAATGCCTGCGTTGACGGCAAATCTCCTGCTGCTAAAACACCGGCAGGAACTCAAAGAGACCGACGTACTAAAAACAAACCAAATCCAGGGCTCAGAAATCGCAATCCGGCTCAAAAAGCGCCTTGGAAAAAAATTAATCGTTAGATGCGGCTACCTCCACAGCCAATTCATCAGAAAGCAAACAGAAAACAGTGGAAACATAAGGAAAGCAGCCCGGCTGGAAAAAGAGGCCTTTGCCTCGGCAGACGCAGGAATCGTGACCTCGGAAAGGGACAAGGCCTATGTTGTAGAAAACCACAAAATCGAGCAGGAAAAAATAAAGGTTGTCCCAAACTACGTTGTAACAGACGTTTTCAAGCCATTCCCAAACGCCAAAAAAGAATATGACCTAGCATTTGTGGGAAGGGCCGGAAAACAGAAAAATCTGGAGAATTTGTTAAAAGCAATCAAGCGGCTGAAAGCAGGGGGAAAACCTGTTTCAATGATAATGGCCGGAGGCTGCTGCGCCGACAGCAAAATCAGGGAACTTGTGAAACGCTACGGTTTAAATCTTACCTTTAAAGACAGCGTGCCAAACTTTGACCTACCCCTGGCCCTCAGCCAGGCAACCGCCTTCATCCTGCCATCACACTACGAGGGCCATCCAAAGGCATTGCTTGAGGCAATGAGCTGCGGCATGCCCTGCATTGGAACAGACGTTGAAGGAATAAGGGAAGACCTTGAACACATGAAAACAGGCTATCTTTGCGGGACAGACTGCAAAAGCATTGGAGCGGCCATAGAAAATGTTTTGTCAGACGAAGCCCTTCAAAGGAAAATGGGAGCCAGTGCAAGAAAACACATCCTAAAGAATTACCAGGTAAACACGGCATTGGAAAAGGAACTCAAGGCAATCCAAGAGGTTATGGAAAATGAAACGCTTTCTTGAAAAAACCGCGATTTTCGGCATTGCCCAAATAGTAAGGCCCCTGCCGGCATTTTCCCCAAAAGAAAGGCTGCAGATTTTGCTGGAACTGGACAACAAAGTGTATTCGCTGGAGGGAGCCAGTGCAGCGGAATACGGCAACGGCATACACACAAAGGACAAACACATAAACTACCACCGGTTTTTCATTGAAAACCTCAAGCCAGGCGAAAGGATTTTGGACATCGGCTGCGGCAACGGGCTCATGGACTACAATATAGTAACCCGGACAGCCGGGGCAAAGGTTGTGGGAATTGACAAAAACAGGGAAAATATTGAATTTGCAAAGGCACACTACAGGCACGGCAACCTAAGATTCGTGCAAGGCAATGCCCTTGAAGAGCTGCCGAACGAAAAGTTTGACGTTGTCGTACTGTCAAACGTGCTGGAGCACTTTGAGCAAAGAGTTAAATTCCTGAAAAATGTTGTAAAAAAAACCAGGCCAAAAAGGCTGATCATACGCGTGCCAAGCTTTGAAAGGGACTGGAGAGTCCCCCTAAAAAAAGAACTCGGAATAGATTACAGGCTGGACGCGACCCACTGCATTGAATACCGGCAGGAGGAATATTTTAGGGAACTGGACAAAGCTGGGTTGGAGCCAATGCACACCGAATTCAAGTGGGGGGAAATTTGGAGCGTTGCAAAGCCAAGGGGGAAGAGCAATGGCTAGCCCAAAGGTAACAGTCCTAATGCCTGTCTGCAACGGCGAACGGTATCTTGGGAAAGCAGTGGACAGCATTCTCAGCCAAACATTCAAAGACTTTGAGTTTTTGATTGTCAATGATGGCAGCACCGACAGGACTATGGAGATTCTTAAGGGATATGAAGACCCGAGAATAAAAGTAATCAGCAACGGGAAAAACATTGGCTTGACCAAATCGCTCAACAAGGCTTTGAGGAAAGCAAAGGGGGAATACATTGCAAGAATGGACGCAGACGACATTTCTGAAAGCAACAGGCTTGAAAGGCAGGCTGAATTTTTGGAAGAACAGCCGTTGGTTGGGGTACTTGGAATCAACAGTTGGATTATAGGCGAGAAGGGGGAAAGCCTTGGAAAAACACAGTACGCCACTGCCAACAGGGGAATTATGGCAAGGATGCTTGGAGAAAACCAAATGGTGCACAGCTCCCTAATGGCGAGGAAAGAACTGCTGGAAAGGCTTGGGGGATATGAGGAAAAGCTTGCCCTGGCCCAGGACTATGAACTTATTTTAAGGCTCTCCAATGCAGCGAAGCTGGCAAACCTTCCAGAACCCCTGCACCAATGGCGCATAAACAGCCCTGGGGGCATAACAAAAACCAAAAGGGAAGCCCAAAAAAGGGCAAGGGACGGGATAAGAAAAGCCTTTTTAGAAAAGCACTACAGCCAAAACCAGGGTTTCAGGGACTTGGTGCTGGAAAACTGGATGAACAATTCCGCAGACAGGATTTTGCTGGAATACCGGGACAAAATACTTGCAAACCAGCCATTTATGACACGCTTGCTTATAAAAACAAGAATGGCAGCGCATCTACTTGCGAAGAGAGCTAAGCGGAAGGTGCTGAAGAATGGAATCTAAAAGGGATGAAAAAAACAGGCCTGATTTGGCGGTATGCATCCTGTTCTACGAGCGGGTGGAGCAAACCATAGAGTGCGTTAAAAGCTTTCTGCCATCAAAGGCGAAAATTTACATATTTAACAATGGATCAACAGCCCCGGCCAGAAAAATGCTGGGGGAATTCTGCCAGAAATTCGGGCAGGTAAAAATCTTTGACTCGGAAAAGAATTTGGGGGTTTCCGTTGGAAGAAACTATTTGATAAACCACACAACTGAGGAATGGCTGTTCTTCGTTGACAGCGACATAGTGGTAAAAACCAGTGATTGGCTGGAAATGTTTGCCGGCCTGGCCGCCGGGCACAAGGAAGACGAAGTCTTTATTCCAAAGATGTTCAGGGCAGACGAAAACAGGGTGAGCACCTACCATTCGATCCGGCAAGAGGGTTTTAAGATACTCTACGGCGAGAAGAGTGTTGACAAAACAAACAACTGCTTTCCAGGCGGAGCCTCAATAGTGAACAGGGCGCTCTTTGGGAGAGTGGGTCTCTACGACGAGAAAATGTTCGTCGGCTTTGAAGACTTTGAGCTCTGCATTAGGGCCCTTCTCTCAGGGAAGCCGGTAAAAGCCAGGCTGATTGACGGCATTGAAATAGTTCACGACCACAGAAAACCGAAAAAGGAAGAGGACCTAACATCCATTAAAGTAAGATATGACGGCGGACATATTAAGAACTCCTTTGACAGGATAACCGAAAAGCACAAGGTCATTTTTGAGAACAACTGGGAAAAATGGGTTGACGAACAGGTTGGAATGCTTTCAAACAAGGGTAGGTTGAGCCCGGAAGGAATTCTGAGGAGAGTGCTGCCTGCAAAAGCCCAGCGCTTGCTAATGAGAACGATGGCGGGATGGGCAGTGCCCACTAAGTGCTCACTGTTTATGACAGACAAGTGCAATTTCAAATGCAAAGGCTGCTACAGAAGCAAGGTGGCAACAAATAAAACCAATGAGATGGGCCTGGAGCCAATAAAAAAGCTGCTCTCCCTCTACCCTTCAATTCGCGGTTTTACTGTAGCAGGCCTTGGCGAGCCAACAATGTGCTCCAACTTCGTTGAGATAGTAAATTTCCTAAAAAAGAGGCGGAAAGTCGTGGGAATAATAACAAACGGCACAAATCCCAATCCCCTGCTGGAGCTGGCGCAGGAGCCAAACTATCTTTCAATCAGCTTAAATGGCTACGACAACAAAAGCTATCTGAAGTATACCGGCACGGCATCCTACAACAAGGTAATCGACACCTTCTTCAGGGCAAGGGACAAGATCGGGAACGTGGGATTCTCATACATCCTGAACAGGGAAAACTACCAGGACCTGGACAAAGTGCTGCCATTGCTTGATGAGCTTAAACCAAAATTTGTTTACCTCCTAAACTACCTGGTTTACAACCCCACTGTGAAAGAAGAAGTGCAGAAGATAATAACCTCGAAAGACAGGAAAATTATAGATTATATAGATGAAAGCTGTAATGGAAGAGACTACATAAAGCTGAAGCCCACTTATATAGATTTTGAAAATCCAAAATTCAGCTGCAAGTCATATGGCAGTGTTATAAATTTGGATCCGGATGGAAATATAGGCGGCTGCAGAAGGCAAATACCCCCAAGCAAATCCTTTGGAAACCTCTTTGAGGACAGGTTTCCATACAACACAGCCAAAATGCGAAGATGCCGGTATTTAATGCATAAAAAGGCCTACATACACGGGGAATGCCGCTTTTGTTTTGGAAACTGGAAGTGAAAGATTTGGGGAGATTAAAATGAAGGTTGGAATAGGGCCTGTTTTTGAGGGCTACGGCGGAGTTAAACAGCACATTTTGGAAATCCAAAAATTTTCCTCCCACGACGTAAGGACAGTTCCCCCAAAGGCAATTGGAATGATTGTCAAGGGAAACGACCAATCCGCAAGAGTGTACAGAACAGCGCTTAGCATGCTTGGATTAAGAGGCTATGACATAGTACACTCACACGCAAGCCCCTGGCTGATAGAGCTTTGCGCAAAATCAAAAAAACGCTTCAGGAAATGGGTCCACACCTACCATACGCTGAATTTTGAAGAAGATATGCCACAGGGGCTTAGCCCGGCACAAAAAAAAACCAACAGGTATCTGGTAGAAAAGGCCTCGAAGGCGGACGTTAAAATCTCTGTATCAAAATGGCTTCATGACTACCTGCTGGAAACGCATTCAATCGAAACCCAAGTGGTTCCAAACGGGATTAACCTCGAGGCATGCATGAAGGCAAACCCCAACAGTTTTTCCGAGAAATGGACTTTGGGAGAATTTGTTCTCTTCGTTGGAAACAGCCTGGCAGTAAAGAACCCAGGTGTTTTTGCAGAACTGGCCAAACAAATGCCCGAAATCAACTTTGCAATGATTGGCAGAGGGCTTGGGCCAAACTGCCTGAAAGCATTGGGCACTGGGGGCATTCCAAAAAACCTTTTCCCACTAGGCGAGCAAACACACCAGGAAACTCTGGACGCCATCTCAGCCTGCAAAGCGTTTGTGATGACAAGCAAGCGGGAAGGGGCTCCAACAACACTTCTTGAGGCAATGGCCTTAAGCAAGCCAGTGGTCGCCCCAAATCACAGCGGCTGCAAAGAGATTGTAAAAAGTGGTGATTACGGCTTTCTGTACAAGCCTGGCTCGCTGGAACAGTTGAGAAAGAAAACAGGGCAGGCATTAAAGTACAGCGGGCGCGGAAAAGAAGCCAGGAAAAGGGTTTCACAAAAATATGATTGGAAGAGGCTGATAAAAAAAATAGACGTGTTATACACTTGTTGAAGATGAGGAGATGCAAAAAATGAGAATAGCCTTTATTGTTGGCCCGTTTCCGGAACTGTCAAAAACCTTTGTCCTGAACCAGATCACTGGATTGATTGACCTAGGGCACGAGGTTGAAATATTTGCAGTATGCGGTGAGAAAGGGCCAATGCACTCTGACGTGGTGAAATACGGGCTAATGGAGAAAACCCACTGCATTCCAAAGAGCAAGGCAAAAGGCGTGGCAAAAGCAGCCTATCTAATTGCAAGGAACTTCCATAGAAGCCCATTAAGGATACTGAAGTCGTTGAACGTGTTCAGCTATGGCCTGTCCGCCCTGTCCCTGAGGCTGTTTTACACAGTTGTCTTCTCCCTTGACAAAAAATTTGACATAATTCAATGCCATTTTGGCCACAACGGCAACCTTGGGGCATGCCTGAAAGACACGGGCTTTGAAGGAAAGCTTGTGACAATGTTCCATGGCTATGGCATAAGGCTAGGGGAAGAGAAAGGCGGAGAATTTTACAGAAGGCTTTTTGAAAAAGGAGACTGCTTTCTGGCAATCTCTGACTACAACCGCAGGAAACTCATCCAATTTGGCGCTGACCCAAAAAAGATTGTTTTCCACCCTGTTGGAATCGACGTTAAAAGATTTCCCTACAGGCAGGCAAAGCAGACTGAAACAACTGTAATACTCACCGTTGCACGACTGACAAAGGAGAAGGGCCTGGAATACGGCATAGAAGCAGTGAACAGGGTGATGAAAGACAATCCAAACACAAACATTGAATACAGAATCGTTGGAGAAGGCAGGCTTGAGAAAAGACTGAAAGGCCTTGTGAAAAGCCTTTGCTTGAAGGAGAGCGTACATTTCCTGGGCCCCATGCCCCAGAAAAGAGTTGCCAAAGAAATGCAAAAGGCACACATATTTTTGCTGCCAAGCCTGGCGGAAGCCCTCCCGGTCAGTTTAATGGAAGCCCAATGCACAGGGCTTCCAATAGTAGCCACTTCAGTTGGCGCTGTTTCAGAGGAAGTCGTTGAGAACAAATCCGGCTTTCTTGTTGCGACAGGAAATGCAAATGCATTGGCAGAGAAGCTGAATTATCTTATCAAACACCCAAAGGACTGGGCAAAGATTGGGAAAATTGGACACAAGCTTGTCAGGGAACGCTATGACATCAACAAGCTTAACCCACAATTGGCCAGGATTTATGAAACGCTGCTTTTGGAAAAAAGGGCATAGGCTCACTCTTTGATTGCAAGGTAAGAGCAACCAGACTTGCAGATATCTGCAAGAATCTTCAGGTAATTTTTTGAAGCAATTATACGAACCAGCTTTGATCGGGGGTCATTCATCTTCCCCCTCTTCGCAGCCAAGAGATCCCAGCGGGTGTATATTTTTTTAAAACCGGCCTCGTTCAAAAGTCTTTTTGCTTTCCAGGGGGTAAACCAATTAATCGCAGGGGTAGTGGTATAACCCACCAAACTTGGCCTGTTTTTAACGGCCCAGTCCATTATCCGGCGCTTTAGCCCGTCAGGGTACCAGCCGAAAAAAGGAAAGAACCTAATTTCATTCTGCTGCGGGCACATTGAGGAAGCGGTGTAAAAATAAAATGCGCCCTTCGGCTTTAAAACCCGAGAAATCTCCGCAAAAGATTTTTCAACATCATCAACATGCTCCATTACTGAATTTGTAACAACCAGGTCA
>JAFCBY010000021.1 GCA_017610485.1 Candidatus Falkowiibacteriota bacterium | reverse complement strand
TATTGTTTTGTGCGACGACAGCATTGTAAGGGGCACGCAGATTAGGGAAAAGGTCAGGGAGCTCAAAAAGTTTGGGGCCAAGGAAGTTCACGTAAGGATTGCAGTCCCGCCTTTAATGTACCCCTGCAGGTACGGCCTTTCAACAAGGGGATATAACGAGCTTATTGCAAGGAGAATGCCTGTTGAAAAAATATGCGAGCATATTGGAGCAGACAGCCTTGTCTACAACACGCTTGAGGACCTGGTCAAGGCCCTGGGAAAGGGCAAAAATGAACTCTGCCTTTACTGCTGGGACGGAAAGGCCTTTGAGGAAAAGCAGAGGAAGCTAGGGAAAGAGTAAGGAAAAGCCGGCTGGATTGACGGCCTGGAAGCATGATTGCAGCCAGAGGGAAAGTCTGCTTTTTAATACTATTTGGATTAAATTTCTTATTAGTGGGAATAATGGAAGGTTTGGGAGAAGAGTGTGGAATAGCGGCTGTTTCACTGCCAAAGGGCATGAAAGACCCGCCGTTTGGCGGCGCAGCGCACTATTTGTACAAGATGCTGTTGCAGCAGCAGCACAGGGGCCAGCAAAGCGCTGGAATCACAACATACAACAAGAAGAGAACACAGCTGATTGACACCCACAAAGGCATTGGCATGGTAAACGAGGTTTTCAGAAGCCACCACCTTGAGAAAAACAAGGCCATTCTGAGCGAGTATTCCGGAAGCAGGGGAATTGGCCACGTAAGGTATGCCACAAGCGGCAGGGAGGACGAGAGTTCTGCCCAGCCGTTTGAAAGGCACCACGGCAGGCTTAGAAAATGGTTCAGCTTTGGCTACAACGGCCACATCGCCAACTTTTCAGAATTGAAGAAACAGCTTTTGGGCGCGGGCTACTACCTTGTGAGGGATATTGACACCGAGCTCGTGATGCACTTCATTTCAAAGGCAATGGTTGGAAGCCAGAAAACAGCGATTGAAGACGTTTTCGGAAACCTGAGCGAGACATTTGACGGCGCCTACTGCATTTCGTACATAAATGCTGATGGGCTTTTGGTTGTTGCACGCGACCCTGTTGGAATAAGGCCACTGAGTTACAGCAATGAGGACGGCCTCTTTATGGCTGCAAGCGAAAGCTGTGCTTTGACAAGCTGCGAAGCTGAAAAGGTAAGGAATGTTGCCCCAGGGGAAATGGTTTTGGTTCAGGACGGCAATCTGGAGGTCAAAAGGTTTGCAAAGAAGAGAAATGTTTCGCACTGCATGTTTGAATGGGTTTACTTTTCAAATCCGGCCTCAGTAATTGACAAGGTGAGCGTTTACGAGGCCCGCTGGCGCCTTGGAGAGCAGCTTGCGAGAAACGAGCAGCTTGAGCTCAACGGCAAGGACTTTGTGGTTGTGGCAGTTCCCGACACGGCAAAGCCCGCCGCATCAGGCTATGCGCACGAAACAGGCCTGCCGCTTATGGAGGGCCTGATTAGAAACAGGTATGTTGGCAGAACGTTTATTGAGGGCAACAACAGGGCAAACATTGCAAGGGAAAAGTACAATGTAAACAAGGCTGCTATTGAGGGAAAAAAGGTTATTCTGGTTGACGACAGCCTTGTAAGGGGCACAACAGGAAAATCGTTTATTGCAATGCTTAGAAGAGTTGGCAAGCCGAAAGAGGTTCATATGAGGGTGAGCTGCCCGCCAATAAAGTACCCCTGCTTTTATGGAACAGACATGTCAACACTGCAAGAGCTTGCGGCCCCAAAGCACATGGACGCAGAGGAAGTGAGAACAACAAGAATTGACGTTTCGGAAAAGGCAATTGAAGGCATTGGAAAGGAAATAGGCCTTGACAGCCTTGCATACCAGAACATTGCAGGCCTGAAAAAGGCAATCGGCCTGCCAGAGGAATCCGGGGGCCTTTGCATGGCCTGCCTTACAGGAAAATACCCCACAGACTGCGGAAAGAAACTGTTCTGCAAGGCCCTTGACGAGTTCAAAAAAAACCCAGGGAAAAAACACAAAAGGGTTATTTGAAGAAAGCTGGCTTGCCCTAACCAAAGACCTGCTTTAAAAATGTTTTTTGACAATTTTTTAGTATGCTATTTCAGAAAGCTAGGCCAAGAACTGTTTTTCAAAAAAATAGGAGAGACTATTCAACTGCAAGGAAAAGAAAACTAAAATTGTTCCCTGCCTTAAAATTATCACCCCTTGCAAAAAAAATCATTAAAAAGTCAATACAGCCTGCCCTGGCAACACATTTCGAACACCCAACATACGCGGAAAGAAGAGCAAGAATGAAAGAAATTCTGAAGACCTCTATTGTAGAAGCTGTAAAGGCCAGCAAGATTCCAAAAAAAGATAGGAAAATACTAATTCAGCTTTCAGAACTCTTTGCACAGCACATAAATGAAAAGAACCAACCGAAAAAGATTTTGGAAAGATTTGAAATAACTAAAGAGGAGAGGCAGCTGGTGAAAAGCCTAGCTCCTAAATCAATTGAAAAAGTTAGGGAAACATTGCATGATATTGTAAGTGAACTTCCGTCACATGTCACTTATGAAGCCTATGCGAGGGGCCCTGGTGAAAAAGGCAAACTAGAATTTTTTCTTAAACATGTGGAATTTTATATTATACATGATATTGCTCACTCAGTAACCAACTTTATACAATTTACACAAGAAGCAAATCGAATTTGATTACCTGACCCTGAACTCAAACCATTTTACTGCCTTTTCCTTCACAAGCTGCTTTATTTGCCTCTGCCTCTGATTCAAGCTGCTTGACCCAGTCTTGAACTCGCAGAAGACAATTTGCTCATCATCAAAGAGGACGCCGTCAATCGGGCTTCCAAGAAACCTGAATTGCTCTGGGTTGAAGGGAAACCTTTCCATGAAGGGGATGAATTGCTCCGTCATCTTCCCATATCTGACAGACTGGCTGCCCTTTTCAAACTTCAGCCTCTCAATTGTGTCCCTAAGGGAAAGGACTTTCTTAATTAGGAAAACAAGTGCCAGAAACAGGGCAATTGAAATTAGTGCCAGGATTATTTCAAGCATGTTAATTACCCTCCAACCGAAATTGGCTCCCCTGGTCTGTTGACAGGGTTAAAAATACTGGACGCCTTCGCCTGTTAGAATAACGAGTTTGAAAGGCTTTTTCGCTTCCCTTAAAGCGGCAAGCAGGGCAGTATGCTCCTTGCCAGAACCGCTTATCAATGTTACACAGATCTCATCCTCTTTTGGGAGCTTCTCCTTGATTGTATCCTTTAGGATGTTAAAACCCGCCCTGTTGTTGACTATTACCCAGTCAACTTCTTTGCCAGGAGAAAATTTTTCCTTACCCCAATCATTTCCAATCACCAGGATAGAATCCCATTCCTCCTCGCCAATTAGCCTTGCAATATGCCCCCAGCTGCCCTTTCCAACGCCCAAAACAGCCAAAAGTGCTCTAGTCATAATAAATCAGTCCCCAAAACTTCTGCATTATATACTATATAATTATATATAAAGCCCTGGAAAAAGCTTTTAAATTAGGGTCATGTGCTAAAAAATTGCTTTGCCTTATTGTAGGTTGACAAAAGCCTTTTCCCGGCAGGGGTAATGCCAAAGAAGGCCTTTGGGCCAAGCATTATTTTTGAAACAACCTTGAGGTCGAGAAATGCTTCTATAACCGTCTTCAAATCAGAGTCCTCAACGCGCGGAAAAATGAGCTTTAGGCTGTCAAGGCTCTTTGCCCCCTTGGAAATTTCCTCAAGAAACTGAATGAAAAAGTCTCCTTTGGTAAGCTCGTAAAATTGCGGATTTTTCTCCAAAAAAAGAATCCAGTCCTCTTGAGCACCCATAAGAACAATAATACAGTATAAGTAGTTTAAAGCCTTTTTGATACAAAAAGGCCATCTTCCGTAAATCCCTGCGAATAATAGTAGGGCTTAACACCCAAGCCACTTATTACTGCAAGCTTTTTTGACCCGTTTTCTCTGGCAAGCCCCTCGGATTCCTGCAAGAGCCTTTTGCCAAGGCCCTTGTGCTGAATCGAATCAGGCCTCTTTTGGTGGAGGGGTTGAGGAAGGCCAAATACACGCAGTTCCCTGAGCAAGGCAGTGTCCTGCGAAAGCTCTTTTCTAAAGGGTTTGCATGGAAAGCGGAGCCTTGCAAAGCCAAACAGGATTTTTCTCGCCCTGTCCTCCAGGGAAACAAATGTTTCAAGGCCGTTGCTTGCCTCATATTCCTCCACAAAGAGCTTTGCATCCAGCAGGTCTTGGGAGAGGTTTCCTGCTTTGGAAAGACCTGCCTCCCTGCAGCGAATGCAACTGCATTCAACGCCCTTGGAACGCATTTCATCCTGGATGAGCTGCCTCAGGTTACTTTTCTTGACCCCGGCCTCTATCAGCTGGGCAGGAATGTCTCTTTGAATGCGCATTATCCTAACCCATCTTGGAACAAACTGCTTTGCATAGGACAAGAGCTTTACAGCCTTCTCTGTGGAGAATGGCTTGTACTCACCTTTCTTCCACTGCTTGAACAACTCCGTTCCCCTAATCACAAGGCAGGGGTAAATTTTGAAATTGTCTGGCTTGAAATCAGGGCTTTTGAAAAGATCCCTCAGGGCCTTTTTGTCCTGGGCCAGCGAAACATTGGGAAGGCCGGGCATGTAATGGTAGGTTACCTTGAATGCAGTGTCCTTAAGCAGGGCTGTTGCCTCAACAACATCCTTGACTGAGTGGCCTCTGTTGATTCTCCTGTAAACCCTGTCATAAATTGTCTGGACTCCAAGTTCACATCTTGTGCCCCCAAAGGAAAGCATTCTGTTTATTTCCTTTTTTCCACAGTAGTCAGGCCTTGTCTCAAAGGTAATTCCTGTTATCCGCCTTTTGCTCGACTCCGCCCTTTTTCTGGCAGCCTCCAAAGATTTAGAACGAGCGCCACAGACCGCGTTGATTGAGGAAAGCACAAACTTGTTTTGGTAAGTGGGAGAGTGGCTGAAGAAGGTTCCGCCCATTACAATGAGCTCAACCTTGCCAGTTGAATGGCCTGCCTCATGCAGCTGGCTTAGCCTGTTCTCAATTTGCTTTTTTGGGTCAAAATTCATTGCCAGTGCCCTCATTGTGGCAGGCTCTTCACCAGTGTAGCTCTTTGGCGTTTTCTTTCCAGGCAAGAGGCTGCCTGGGCAGTAAATGCATTTCCCTGGGCATTTGCCTGGCTTTGACATGATTGCAACAACGGCAATGCCGCTGAGCGAGCGAGTGGGCTTTACTTTTAACAAGGAGACAATTTTTTCTGTTCTCCTCTTTGCAAAGGAGAGAATTGTTGCATTTGTAGGCATATTTGCCAGGCCAAACTCCTTGCAAAGTTTTATCTTTTCCTCGTTCAGAGAATACCTTGTTTTAAGCCGGCCTGATTCAATCAGCCTTATTAGTTCTCTGCTGTAAGCCTTTACATCTGGCAAGAAAAACACACCTGGTTTAGCCCCAAAAAGCTTTTGGTTCAATAAATTTATTAAGTCCTATAACTCCCTTTTATTACAGGCCCAATATTAGACGGTTTATAAAAAACGCTAGGAGAAGAAATAGGCCAGAGCCCAAGGAAACCGAAGCGCAAAAAAGGACTAGGTGGGCAAAGGAAGATGCTGAATTAACGGCGAAAGATGATGCAAGGTGGGCGAGGGAGGCAGCTGATAGAAAAAGAAACGAAAAAGATTACATAAGACGCTTTTTAAAAAATGCTCCAAAAAACCAGTATGGGAACAGGGGCGGAAAAATAGTTCTTGCTGATGGAAAATATTATGATGCCGTTCAACTAAGGGGGGATAACCAAAAAGTTGTGAAATACATAAAAACCAAAGATTATGAAGTAACTTATTCACTATGGGATGGACGTCTTGATCCACTTACTAGGGCACGACTACAGGAAAAAGGCACACTGAGCATGTGGGACGCGTTTTCATTTGAAACAGGCCCAGGACTACGGAAGGATAATTAGGTTACACGGAGAAACAAGAAGGTTCTCTTCATCCTTAATAAAAAAAAAGGAACCTATAGCTTTCCTGACTCTGGAAAAGATTTGGGACAGAACTGTGGTAATACCAACGCTCTATGTAAAAAAGAAATACCGCGGCCTAATGGGAATAAAACCGGGTGAATTGGGGTCAAAACACCCAAAGTATCTCAAGGGCAAGGGTTACCTAAAGGGAACCGGCCAGAATCTCCTTGAGTACGGGGTTGAGGTTGCAAGAAGAATGGACTACAGAGGAGTTGAGGTTAGTGAAATGAGTCCAAAAATGTTTGGAACTTCTAGAAGGATAAGAGAAACTGACTCTTTGAAGAGAACTGTTGAAAACCACGAGCTGTTAGAGTCGGATGGACATGGAGAAGGGCGGACCTGGCTTCTCAGGTTTAGGAGAAGAAAGCCTAAGTAGCCCTGGCAAGAAAGTTGTCATAATAGTATACTATTATAATGATTTTGCTGCTTTTCTTTTATTGTATGGCAACCACAATTAGTTTTGTTGCAGAACAGTCTTTTTCGAAGGCGATTGATGGAATGGTTCTCAGAACAGGACTTTACCAGAGCAAAAGCGAGTTTGTGAGGGATGCCGCCAGAGAGAAGCTGTTAAGGGTTTTGTCCCTGGAAAAGGACCTTGTTGAGGTCAGGCATTTGAAGAAAAGGCTTCAGCAAAAAGCCGTCTTTAAAGGAAAACTTTCTGATGCGGAAAGAGAGGCCTTGGCTAAGTCCTATCTAAAATCTCTTCAGGCGTAAAACACTCTACGAATTTCTGTGCTTTTGCAAAATCTTTTTTTGTTCCAAGTGATAACCGCATCTGCTTTGCTTTCACAGGCGTGCGCGACATGCACTGCGTCAGCAAAATGAATTCCGCACTCTTTTACTACCTTTAAAACCAGCTCTTTTGACGGATTCTTTTCAGCAGAAACAACGCATATTTCATGCCGCTTGATTTCTTCTAAAACGTCAGCCTTCTTCAAAGAGATAATTTTGTTGACTTCTTTGAAGAAAAAATTCGAGAGGATTAAAACGCATTTTTCTTTCCTGCACAAGGCAAAGAAGTTTTCGCTGTCAACAAACCTGAGATTAAACGCCGAATCCATTTCTTCCCTTACAAAGGAAATGAAAACATTTGAGTCAAGGTAAAAACGCTTTGCCATGAATCAAGCAATTAACCTAAACCCCTTTTATTGCTTCTTAGATTTCAACAATTGACGAACCCGCTCTTTTGCTAAATTTGTTTCTTAGCTGAAAATGCTGAGAATTCCGTTGATTAGGTAGTAGGGCAACATTGTCGGGGAAAAGAGCGGAAGCCCGGTAATCGGGGCCTGGTACATGCCAAGCAGGGTTGGCTTTGTGTTGAGCTTTGCAGGAAAGTCAAAGCCCGTGTCATTGTACAGGGATAAAACCTTGAAGGAAAAGTTCTTTTCACCATAGGTTAGTGGCTGCACGCTAAGGGCAACTGTCCTGGTTTCGTTGGGAGCAAGCACCATTTCCTGGCTTTTAAACCAATAGCCTGGAAGAGAGCTCTCAGCTTTAAGGGAATGCTCTGCGATTGAATCGTTGTTCAGGACAAGGCTGAAAATTGTTTCCTGGCCAAGCACAGCATCCTTAACAACGTCCTCAATTGAAGCGCTTAGAAGGCTTTCGTGAACTGAAACAGTTGCGAAAAAGCTTTCATTAAGCTCTGGCTGCAGGTCATTCACCGCCAAGAACTTCAGCCTCTGCATGCTGACGGCGGCATCCTCGGAGAGTGTTACCAGGGCAATCAGGGTTTTGTCTGTTTCAATGCTTTCAGCCTTCCAGGACGGGGGAAGGAATTCCGGGTCAACCAAAATTTGAAACCAATCCTGCCCCAGGTCACTTTTCTTCTTTACCACTACCTTGAGGGTTTCCCCCCTCGAAATCTTTCCAAAGGAAAGCTCTTGCCCTGGGAAAAGCTTCTCGTCCAAAGGCTCAACAATGTAGACTGCAGCATATGCCTGAAGGCAAAGCATAAGAAGGCAGAATACCACAAGCAATCTTTTAAACAATTTCATTCCCCCAATACAATAGGGCTTAATAAAATTATAAAGGTTTTGCAAAAATGCTTATTCTGGTTGTGAGCGATATTCACGGAAAAGTCGGGAATTTGGAAAAGATAGTTAAACTTATACATAATAAGGGTGTGGAAAAAGCCGTCATTCTCGGAGACATGACAAACCTCGGCGGGAAAAGGCAGGCAGAAGAGACGCTCAAGGCCCTGGAGGGGTTTGAGGTAATGGCAATTGCAGGCAACTTTGACACGGCAGAGGTCGCGGACTTTTTGGAGAAGAAAGGGGTTTCGCTGCAGGGGAAAAGGAAGGAAGTCGGGCAATGGGCCTTTGCAGGCTTTGGCGGCGGCAAGCTTGGGAATCCAGGGGGCTTTTTGTTCAGCGAGGAAGAGATTGGAAAAGGCCTTGAAAATGTTTTGGAAAAGGGCAAGAAAACAATTCTTGTTACGCATCTGCCGCCCTTTGGGACAGGCATTGACAAGTGCTACACCGGAAAGCATATTGGCAGCAGGTCTGTGAGAAAGGCGATTGAGGAGTTCAAGCCAGTGCTGCATTTGTGCGGGCACTGCCACGAGGCGGCGGGCGAGGAAGCCCTTGGAGAAACCACAAGCATTAATGTCGGGGCAGTGGCCGAGGGAAAAGCCCTGTTGCTTGACCTTGGAGAGGAACTGAAATGGGAAAGGATTCAAATTTGAAAATTGTTGTAGGCAACCGCTTTTCAATGGTTAAGGAAAACCACAGGAAAAGCCTTGAGAAGGCGGTAGCGGAAAAAAAGGCCGACAGGCAGATGGTCCCGCTCTGCAAATTCGTTTCCAGGACAAAAGATTTTTTTACAAGCAGCAGCTGCGCAGGCCGCATTATCCTGCTGCAGCTCCCAAAGAACGAAAACAAGCTGGATGCAAGCTTTCACAGGAAGTGGCACAGGAAGGTCAGGGAGAAGGAGCTGTGGCAGGGCATTGAGGCGGACACAAGGGGCGAGCTCTGGTTTAAGCTCGACTCCTTCATCCTGCATATTGGAGCAGGCTCCCTTGAGAACGCGAAAAAGATTCTTGGCTGCATGAAGAAGGCAGGGGTAAGAAGGGGCGGCATTATTGTGGCCAAGCCAGGAAAGTTCCTGGTTGAAATGCAGGGCACGCAAAGCATTGCATTCCCGGTAAAGGCCGGAAAAGAGGTTTTGGTTGGAAAAGAGTTCATGCGCTACAATTTGGAGAGGGCAAACACAAAGCTCGGGCAGAATTACGAAATGCTGAAAAGGCTTGAAGCCGTTTTCAGGCAGGAATTGAAATGAGCCAGGAGAAAAAGCGCCTGTTTTTGGCAGTGAACCTGCCTGATGATTTAAAGCTGGAGATTGCCGAAGAAATCTTGCCTCTGTTGACAAAGGACGGCCTGAGAAAGGTTTTACCTGAGAACCTGCATGTCACCCTTAAATTTCTTGGATACTTCCCCAGGGAAGGGCTGAAGGAATTGCAGGGGAAACTTGACTCTGTTGACTCTGATTGCTTTGAGGCAGAGCTCAACTGTGCCGGCCACTTCAAGGGAAACATAATCTGGCTTGGGTTTGGAAAAGGAATCGAGGAATTTAATTTGCTGAACAGGAAGCTGCAGGACGTGCTTGGAACACATGAGGGCCAGTTTCACGCACACGTCACTCTTGCAAGGAACAGAGGCCTTGAAAGGCAGAAGGTTCAGGAAATTGTTGAGGCTGTTAGAGAAAAGGTAAAGCCAGGGGTCATCAAAGTGGAGAGCTTTGAGCTCATGGAATCAGAGCTTAGGAAGCCTGGCCCAAAGTACACTGTTCTCTATTCAAAAAAGCTTGCAATGCGCTAGCGTTTCTCTTTTCCCAAGCTTCCGAGCAAACCAAGAGGTTTGCGAGGCAAGAAAAGCTTTTGCTTTTCTATGTTGCGCGTGAGCGGAAAAGGTTTATTCAAGACGCTTAGAGACCATTTCCAAAATAGCCTCTGGCTTAAAGTAGTACTGTTGCACTATTCTCTCGACCTCGTCCCTTTTCCTTATGCCTGTTTCAAGCAAAAAGTCGAGGATTTTTTTTCTAATGGAAATTTCCCTCTTGAGCTCGTTTTTTGTCATGCCGGCACTGGCGGCAAGCTCTTCCATCAGGCTGCTTGGCACATTTTCCTTGTTTATCTTGCCTGTCTTCTTGTCCAGCTCGTAGAGGTTGCTTAAAAGAACCCTTTCCTCCATTCGCCCAATCTCCGCAATTTGTTTAATGCGCCTGACAATCCCCAGCTTTTTGTCATAGTGCCTTTGCATTACCACAACCATGTCAAGCAATGGCAGCATCTGCTCAGGGACCTCCATTGGCGCACTCTTAAGCCTTAGCATCATTTCCCTCGCACTGTTGCTGTGCACGGTTCCAAGAATGCCCCTGTGGCCGGTATCCATTGCCACAAAAAGGGTTTGTGCCTCCCCGCTTCTCACCTCACCCACAATTATTCTGTCAGGCCTCATCCTCAAGGTGTTCTTAAGCAGGTCGTCCATTGAAACAGCCAGAACGTCCTTCATCATGGGCTTTGACTCCATCTGAATCCAATTCTCCCTGGCACCCAAATCAAGCTCGACAGTGTCCTCAATTGAGATAATCCTGTCCTCAAAGGGAATAAATGTTGCAAGAACATTCATTAGGGTTGTCTTCCCTGAACCGGTCCCGCCGGTTATTATCGTGTTCATTGGATGCAGACCAAGACCCTGGGTCATGACCCAGAGAAAGGCCGCTATCTCGCTTGACAATGTTTCGTTGGCAATAAGGTCAATTACGCTCAGGGGAATTTTGCTGAACTTCCTAATGGTTAAAGTGTGCCCGAACGGACTAACATAGTTGTAGGTTGCGTTCGCCCTGCTTCCGTCAGGAAGCCTTGCGTCCAGCAGGGGATGCGCCTCGTTGAACTGCCTGCCCGCAGTTTGGGACACCCTCTTTATCAGGCCAAAAATTCCGCTTCTCTCGTCCACAACAATATTGGTCTTGCAGTTCCCAAACATCCTGTGAAAAACGAAAACGTTGCGCTCGTAGCCATTCACCATTATTTCCTCAAGGTTCGGGTCAGCCATCAAAGGGCTTAGCACGCCGTAGCCGATGCTGTAGTCCACAACGAATTTTATGAAATTTTCCTTGTTCTTGACACCGAGCTTGTCGGAAACAGGCAAAAGATTCATCTTGACAATTTCCACCTGCTTTGCGTCAGGCAGCTTGTGCAAAAGATCATTGACGTCAATGAACTGGATTATGCTATTCCTAAACTGCTCAATTATGGGGGCGTTCTTTGAGCCAAGTTTTGCAAGAAGGGCATTTAGGGAGGATGACCTGGTAATAACTTTGATGAGCAGGTCAGCGCTCTTGAATTCCTTTTCAGAAATCTTCAAGGGCAAAATCTCGTAAAGGTTGTAGGGAAATCCCTCAAAAACCTTGCTTTCGCCCCTGGACTCAAGCAGCCTCCCCTTAATTCTCTTTAGCTTAGCCATAACTGTAATTAGGTGACATCTTCCCGCACTTAAATGTTTGGGTTTCCCCTGTCGACCACTGAAATCTCTTCACATTGCTTTCTTTCCATTGCAGGGGTTAAGGGCGTTGTCACGTCACCCAATGCCTCCAACATATAGCTGGATGCTAAGTTTTTATATTGTTTTGCTATGTTGATTGCAGCGTTTAGGTCTGCGTTTAGTTGGTAGCCGCATTTTTTGCAAGCAAAGTTTCGGCCTTTTCTGTTTCCTTTGTGTATGAAGCCACAACGGTTGCATTTTTGTGAAGTATACTTTGGATCTACGTAGACTACAGGGATGCCATTCCAGTTAGCTTTGTATTTTATGAAACTTTGTAGTTGGGCAAATGCCCAGCTGTTCAGCATCCTGTTGAGTTTTTTACTAGACTTTGACCTCTGTCTTATGCCCTGTAGCTTCTCCAAGACAATAATCGGTTTTTCAACAGCCAAAGCTTGTTCTATTATTGCCGAGCTTACTTTGTGATTTATGTCCCGCATACACCTTGATTCCTTGTCTTTGCTTGCTTTTATTCGCTTCAGTTTTTTTGCTTTCGCTAGGCTTTTCCTAAACTCTGCAAATTGTCGTCTCATTGCCAAAGCAGGCTTTCCGCCAAAAAAACTTGCTTTGGTTGGCCTGTCTTTCAAAATCACAGAAGTTGAAAGATTATGCAAGCCCAAGTCAACACCAATAGCAGTGAAAGTCGCATCAGGCTCTGACACAACCACCTCCTTCTTTAAAGAAAGGTAAACATAAAAATCGCCATCTTTGAACAGCAGCTCTGCTGTGCCCTGCAACAACTCACCCTGAAACATCTTAGCCAAATTTTTGTATTGGTATCTTTGACCAAGCAAGGGCACAAAAACTCTGCCATCTGCAGTTGCAATAGAGGCAAAATACTTGAATTTGTTGTCAGTCTCAACCACAGAGAATGTTCTCTTATCAAGTCTCACTGAAACCCTGTTGCCAAAACAAGGCCTGCTAACCTTCCTCCCAACACGCCTTTTGCCCTATAACCCTTAAAAGCCTCTACTGCTTTGTCCCTAGCAGTCTGAACTACACCAGAAGGCAACTGAAAAGAAGAACGAAATCTATTGTACGAAAGCTTATGTAACACAGATTTATTGAGTGTGCCCTGCTCTTCAATCAAAGAAGCGTAATCACCCAACAACCGGTGATTTTCTTTCAAAAGCGATAGGAGCCGTTGCTTTACAACAGTTGGCTTAAACAACTTCAACTTAACAGTCTTCACAACTAGCATAAAAGAATACAACTGCTTGGCCTTCTTAAAGGAACTGAAAGAGAGCAGGTTTCCGGTGATTTTTCCAAAGGGACGCGTTTCCAGTGAAAGAGGATTCGCTCACATTCAAGGCCTATAAGGAGTTGGTTTTCCCACTCACAAAGTTATAAAACCTAAATCATATATAATAGTTCTACCAATTAGATTTGGCTCGCGGAAATGGTTTGAATGAATTCGAAAGAAATACTTGAAAAAGTTCTGAAAAGAATAACGCCCACAAAAAAAGAGGGGGAAAAACAGGCAAGGCTCGCGGAAAAAATAATTTCCAAGGTAAAGGCGGAAAACGGCAAGCATTTGGACGTTGTCCTCTGCGGAAGCAACGCAAGGGGCACGCATTTGAGGGGAGACAACGACCTGGACATATTTGTGCTGTTCCCGGAAAGGCTTTCAAGGCAGGAATTTGAAAACGAAGGATTGAGAATTGGCAAAAAAGTTTTCAGGGGCCACAAGTGGGAAAAGGCATTCTCAGAGCACCCCTACATCCGCGGCGTGATTGAGGGCTTTGACGTTGAAATAGTGCCAAGCTACAAGGTAAGCAAAGCCGAACTGAAGCAAAGCGCGGTTGACAGAAGCCCGTTTCACAACCAGTATTTGCTGAAAAGGCTTAAGGGCAAAAAAAAAGGGG
>JAFCBY010000020.1 GCA_017610485.1 Candidatus Falkowiibacteriota bacterium | reverse complement strand
GCGAACCCTTCCGATGTAGCGGACTTCTGTCAGAAACAAGAGCTCTTCCCTCACGCCGTACTTCAGCCTTTTCCGCATCTTTGACAGGGGGGCAAAATGCCGCTGCAGTTGAAGGAGCTTGGCGAGCTCAAAGGCCGAGTAGCAAAGCCAGTCGCATATGTTCAACTTTGCGTGAAGGATGCCTGGCTGCACCTTGAAGTCGGCCATTATTGTCTGCTCCCTTGCCTCCTCAATCCACTGCTCAACCATTGTGGCAGTGTTAAATTTTTTAAGCAGGTTTAGGTCAAAAAACATTTCCCTGTCGAGGTCAACAGGGGTTTCAAGCTTTCGAAGCTGTATCTGCTCCCAAAGGCCGGCCTCATTGGACTTTGGAACAGAAAGCCATGGCATTAGCTCAGAGCAGTTTGAAAGAAGGAATAAGTATGAAAAGGGCGTGAATTTGGCGGTTGCCTTCAAACCATTAATTATGTCAAAGGCGCTTTGCGGGTCGAGGTAGAGCTCTGAAACACGGCTTCCCAAAGGCGTTGCCCTAATCCTCTTCTCGTCAGACTCAACAAACTCCATTTCCTCAAGCTGTTGCAGTACAGACTGGAGCTTGTGGAAAAGAGCCTTCATTTCGCCGAACTGTATGGCGTAAAAGGTTTTCTTGAAGAAGGATTCAGCGCTTGCAAGGTCGAAGACAAACCCTGACGCGACCAGGGCAAGCATGTGCATTCTAAGGACTGGTTCAACCCCGAGTTTGGATTCAGCTGGCTCAATCGCCCCGTTGACATACTCTGCCATCAGCTCGCCCCTCTCCGATTCAGAGCGGGCAACCAAAAGGCTTCTGCCCTCGGTGTCGTACTTTGGCCGGCCAGCCCGGCCACAAAATTGCTTGTACTCTGAAATTGGGATTCTGGCCATGCCCATGGCAGTGTACCTGTAAAGTGATGGAATGAGCACAGTGTGGCTTGGTAAATTCAGCCCCATTGCAAGTGTCGGCGTGGCAGAAATCATTTTTAGGCAGTTTGATTTAAAAGCTTGTTCAACAATTGTGCGCTGTTTGGACATTAGTCCTGCGTGGTGGAATGCAACCCCTTTTGAAACAAGGTCTGCCAACTTCTTGCACTGCTCTGTTGGCTGCTCCAAGGAGGTGAGAATGGACTGGCTTTCCTTTTGCAGTGCAGCCCTTTCCTTTTCATCCAGGCCTTTTTCAACAAAGTCGGCAAGTTGGGCCGAAATGTTCTCTGCGCGCTTGCGCGTGTTTGCAAAAACCAAAGCCTGTTTTTTCTTTCCGAACAAGGTGTCTTTGACCACTGCCTTTATTGGCTCCTTTAAATCGAAAGATTCTTTTTTGCCTTTTTTGTACTCTGCTTTGCCGTTGAAGAAAATGCCTTCCTTTAGGGGAATCGGCCTGTAATTTGATTCGACTAGCTCTGCGTCAAGCCATTCGGCCATTTCCCTGCAGTTTGGGATTGTGGCAGACAATGCAAGAATTTGGAGCTCGGGATTCATCTGCCTTAGCTTTGTTACCGCCATCTCAATTGTGGGGCCGCGGTTCGTTCCCAGTGAGTGGACCTCGTCAACTACAAGCAGGCCGATTGAGGCAAGCCAGTCTGACCTGTGGCGAAGCAGGCTGTCAAGCTTTTCAAAGGTTGTGAGGATGATGTCGTACTTTTGGAGGTAGGAGGCGCTGCCGTCAAGGTCGCCTGTGCTCAAGGCAACCCTTATGCCAAGCTCCTTTGAGTAGCGGTCCTTGAATTCTGCAAAGTGCTCTGCTGCAAGCGCCCTCAGCGGGCAGGTGTAAATGACTTTGCGCTTCCTGTTCATTATTGAGTTTAGCGCGGCGAGCTCTGCAAGAAGGGTTTTTCCCGAGGCCGTCGGGGAGGAAATCACGGCGCTTTTGGAAATGCATCCCTTTCCCAATGCCTTGGCCTGCATTGGGTTGAAGGAAGGAATTCCTGAAAGTTTGAGAACAGTCTTTTCGACGTCCATGGAAATAATTTGGCTTCAATGGTTTTAAAAGAGATTTAGAGTGGGCTTCCGGTGAAAAAAAAGGTGTCCGAATCTACTTGACATAGATCTTGTTTGTGTTGCCGTAGGGCTTGCGGTCTACCAGCCCCTTTCTGTTAAGCTTCTCCAGCAGGCGCGTAACCTTTGCCTTGGGGTATTTGGATTCGAAAACCAGGTCCTTTTGCAGGCATTCCCTCTTCTTCAGAATGAGGTGGTAAAGCCTTAGCTCATCCCCCTCCAGTATCTTGGCAGCCAGCTTCTGTTTTTTGCTGTGGTTCGCTATCTTGTTAAGGCTCCTGTAGAGATAAATAAAAGAGTATGTTCCGATAGCAGTCATCAGCATCAGGAAAAGCACCTGCACTACCGAATACATCTCGGTGACCTGTACAAGCACTGGCGCCCCGTTCTCTATAGTAACGTAAACATCTGTAATCGCATTGGCAAAGAAGATGTAGGCAATTGAGAACAGCGCAACAGCAAGCAGTATTAAATGCAAAGATTCCCTTTTGTCCATATAATTTCACTTTCTATAAGGATTTAAAATAATAAAATGGTTGATGCCTGGCTAGCCCTGACACCAAACATAGGCTATTTTTGGGCAAATTACTCGAGGGGTTTCTGCCTCAAAGGGCAATCTTCCAATCGCTTTTGTGCCATGCCCTCCATTTTGGCTTCGATGTCTTTCAGGTTATATCCCATTTCCAGCATCTTTGCCTTAACGGTTTCCGGATCCATTCCCCCGTGCATTCTGAACCTGAAACGCTTTTTGTCCAGGCCGCATTTGCCCTTTCCTTCAGGCAGCCCGGGCTTCTGGAACTGGCATTCGCCGCCAGGGCAGTCGATGGTTACCTGGACTGTCTTGCCATAACCTTCCTTGTAGGCGTAAATCATATCACCCTCAACGGTTACCTCAAAGCCCTTGGCTTCCATGCCCTCTGCAATCCTTTCCATGCTCACAGTCTTTGTTATCTCATTAATGTCAGCGTTGTCCGCCGCACTGACCGAGACCCCTGCAATTGCGCCAACAACCAGAGTTACCGCACACAGGATTCCAATGTAGTGCTTTAAACTCATTTTTTTCTTTTCCATTTAATTTCACCTCTGTTTTTTTGTCAGGCACCTTGCAGCACCTGATTATTACTGGGCTGAAACACTATGTCTAACTATCATCAAACCTGTTTCAATACCTATCTTTTGCACGAAACAGTATATAGCTGTTTTGTGAAACCGGTTTCAGGCACGAAAACATATTTCAATCCCAGAAAATACTGCAATTAAAACGAGGACCATTTGGCCAGTTCCTGCATTGCGCTGACATCCTGGTCTAGTGCTGCAAGCTTTTTCTTGAGCTCGCCTATTTTCCTGTCGCTTTGCTCCATTCTGAATTTTTGCAGGAGGTCGGCGTACTTGGCAACGCGCCTTTCCTTCTTGTAGACAATGCTCTCGTCAACTGTCTGCACAAGCTGTTTCCTGTACTCCAGGTCTGAGACAAACATCTTGATCATTGGCTTCCATCTCCTGTCCGCCACAAGGTGGGCAGGCATTTTGACCTTCTCAGAGTCCCTCCTATAGTCCTTGTCAACTGCGCACTTGGCAACATGCTTCCAGTAAAGTGGTTCCTTCAGCTTTTTGATGTTGTTAATTGAATGGTAGGACTTCGCGTCATTGAAGGTGCGCTGCCAGCTGCTAAGCCTTGTGTTGTACTTGTTCCGCAAAAAGCGCATTTCATCAATCTTTTTTCTCAAGTGGTTTTTGGTGGGGTACAAGAGCTTTGGCCAGGTGTCCTCGCATGGCGCAACGTGGAGCACGCCGCCCTTGAAAAGGTAGTGCTTTACCGCAACAAGCCTGTTGCTGTCGCTCGCGGCATTGTGGTCGCTCGGAAGCATTTCCTGCAACTGGCTAAAAACACTGATTATATCTTTTGTCATTTGTCTCGCCCAATTTCAAAAAAAAAAGGCTGTTTGATAAAAAGTTAACGGTGGTTGAATTAATAAACTTTTTGAGGCAAGAGTTAGTTAAAAGGTGGGCTATGAATGTTTCCAGGAATGAAAGGAATGGATCCAAAGAAGATGCAGGGCATGATGAAGCAGCTTGGCATCAAAAGCGAGGAAATTGATGCAGAGCGCGTTGTCATCGAAGGCAAAACCAAGACAATTGTCATTGAGAACCCTAGCGTTACCGCAATCAACATGCAGGGCAAGAAAACCTACACTGTAATGGGTGAAGAAAGGGAGGAAAGCAAGGGCATTTCCAAAGAAGACATTGAAATGGTTGTAACACAGGCAGATGTTTCTCCGGAAAAAGCAGAGGCAGCGCTGAAAAAAAACGATGGCGACATTGCCGAAGCCATCCTCGAATTAAAGGGCGAAAACTAGCCTGCTTAAATTGCCCACAAATTATTCACGGCTTCTTCCTAGATGCAAAAAAGAGCATTAGGACAACTGAAATCCCAATCAAGGGCAAAAGAATTCCGTCAAGCTCAGAAACTGCAATAGAACGGTCAGTAGTAACAACCAAAACAGAGGAGCCCCTACCCAAAGAGATGTTGGTTGCACTGTCATAAATCTCCGCATCGATAAGGTAGGAACCAACAGGCAAAGCTGTTCCGGTAGAAGTCCCGTCCGAATCAATCCAGCCTTCTATGTCAACCGACTGCGAGCCGGTGGCAGGCACATTAATTGGACCTTGGACAAAATCGGCCCTGAATGCAGCCCCTGTCAACTCCCTGATAAGCTTTACAACCAGCCTCACATTTCTGGCAGCAGAATCAAAATTGGAGATGACTGCAGTAGCGGAATCCAGGGAGTCGCCCTCCACAATGGTCCTTGGCACAGTACTGGACTCAACCGCAAAAAGATTCACAGAAATTGGCGCAACAAGGGTAACAGTCATGGAATCAGGGGTTTGGGCAAAACCGTCATCAGTGGCAGTCAAATTCAAAGTAAAAATGGAGCCAGGAAGGCCAACACAGGAAACGCTGGCATCAGAAGACGCACTAGCAGTGCCCAAACCAACCTTTGTTTGGTCAGGAACAGAAACAAAAGAACAGCCACCAGGTAAAACCCAGTCACAATCGGCAAGAGCACTGTCATCAGTGCAGGCACCGGAAACGGAAACAGCAACACCGGAAAGCGCAGACTGGTCAAGGCCAGCATCCGCAGCAGGAACAGGGTTGGGGGCACAAAAGGATTCACCATTGCCACCATTAAAGTGGGCTAAGACCTCCACTGGACTCAGGGCACGGTCGAAAACAGCCACATTGTCTATCGTGCCGTCGAAGAAATCCTCAATATCGGGAGCAGCCTGATTGTCCTTATCGGCCCCAATAAGCAGGGGCGATTCGACTGCAGCTATTGCAACAGGAGTCCAAGCCCGACTACCTATTGGAGCTCCGTCAACATAAATAATCTTTTCAGACCCATCCCAGACTGCAACAATATGATACCAGGGGCCATTGTTTAGCGATACAGGCGGATCCAGGTGATCGGCTAGCCCTGTGTTGTCTGAAGAGCTGAAGTCGATCTCATTGTCTTCACCCCTCTTTAAGTAAAAAACGTTGTGATTGGCGTTGCCATATGTGATGCTGTTAAGCTGAACAAAGGCGTCGGCGTCCGGGTCACCGTCGCTTGCACTGTCAAAGCTGACCCAGGCCTCCACACTAAAGGCAGTTAAACCGTCCAACGGGCCGCCCTCTATACCCAATAACTCAACATATTCTTGGTCGGCAACAGGAATGCCGGCTGAAAAATCACCGCCAGTAAACTCTAAAGCCCAGCTGCCAATATGTCCCGAAACCCAATTGGAGTTGTCCATGTTCGTAAGAGTCCCGTCGTTTCCGGTAGGGGAATAGTCGTGGGCAGCATTTCCAACACCGGTGTCAAACGTCCAATACCCAACCAAATTGGGGTAATTGCAAACCTCATACTGGCAAGTCGCAGAACAGCCGTCACCGTTATCATTTCTACCATCATCACAGTCCTCGCCGGCCCCAATAACGCCATCGCCGCAAACAACCGCAGCCACAGCCACAGTCACAGTCCTGGTATCAGGGGTAGGATCCCAAGCACCATCATCATCCCGAACATTAAACTCAATAGTATAAGTGCCAACCGTGCCAAAAACTACAATGCCAGGATCTTCAACACCAAAAGGAAAACCCGCAGGGCAAACACCAGGACCGGCCGCACAAGTCCAACTATTAGCAACAATAACGCCATCACTATCAGAACCAGTACCAGTAAAATCAACAGAACCTCCAACCACAATAGAAGGATCACCAACAGGAGTATCAATTACGGCATTAGGAGCAACATTCGGAATTACAGCAGGGCCCCAGGCCCTTATTTCAAAAATGTACCCTGATGCAGGGAGCCAGGCTCCTGCGAACCATATGAAATGGTTTCCTCGTGCTTCTACTCTTACACGGGTAACATTGTTCCAGGGACTAGCCCCGCTTGAAACTGAAAAGCTCTTTGCTGGCAAATTGCCTATAGCGTTTCCATACATTGCCCAAGAATTAAAGCTAGCTACTTGATTCCAAGCGCCATCATAAATAAAAATTCTTAGATCGTTGGCAGGATTACTAACAGCCCTATAAAAAAATTCTATTTGATTGATACTGGCAGGGGCTGCTAAAGCAATGTCAGCATGGTATGTAAAATCATATGAATACCTTCCAACAGCAGGAGCGACAGTAGAGTCATCATTGAGCCTGCCAATATCACTCAAATTACTATTGTACCAAAAATGACTTCCGCCAAAAGGATAGGGAACATCATTGACCAAAGTATAAGAAGGCACTCCAGCTAAAGCGTGATTAACTTGTGCAACCGCAGGCTGAACAAAAAAGAGGATTGCGAGCAAAAACAGTGCCAGTAAAAATGAAGTCTTCATTTCAGTTAATTAAATGGGTTTTGCTATATTTAAGCGTAATGTTTGCCAAAAAAAAAATGGGCTGAATTTTACTGCTTTTCTTCAGCCGAAACAGACTGGATTACACCCCTTACAAGGGTATAGTTCACTTCGACCTGGACCATTTCGCCCGCGGTGTGCCCTGTCCTGAGGAATGCCTGCATCTCCCCTGATGAAACTAAATGGGATTTGCCTATTTCAGGGTCGGGAATTTCTTCCAAGGCAAGCATGCCTGGCTGTCCAACCTTTGGCTCGGTAAAGTTCGAGGAAAGTAGGTCTTGCACGGCCTGGCCTGACTGCGTTGAATCAGGGGAGTCAAGTTCTGCCACGCCGGACAAAAAGCTTACCGATTCCTCAATGGAGGCTGAGACTCCAAGCTCTTTGATTTTTGAGAGGACTTCTTCCTTCTTTTCGAGGAACAACGGAATTTCAATTTCCCTGCCAAAGGAAACAAATGCCCCAAAAGGCTCTGCTTCCAAAGAAACGCTTTCGGCATTCAGGTCGTTCAGGAAAGAGTCAAGCTCTGCCTCTGATGCCTCAGAGAGAGATTCCTCACTGCTAATTGAGAGTGTTGCCGAAGGGCTTGAAAAGAAAACCTTTGTGCTTGCAACCCCTGCAATGGCATTGATGTCCTGCTCAAGAGTTGACGCGGCTTCGCTTAGGCTGAAGGGGACGGTTGCCTCAAAGAGGAGACTGGTTTCCAATGATTCAACCTCGGCCTCGAGGCTCGTTGTCTTCAGAACAGGCTCTGAAGTAAAATTGGCCTGCTCAAATGCCATAAGGTTTGTTGCATCCGCCCCAACAAAGGTTGCCGTAACACTTACGTTTATGGCATCGCCCTCAATTGCGTCAAGCTCAAGCAAAGCCTCCGAGATGTTCTCTGAAAAAGTATACTCCCTTGAAAGGTTGAACGATTCGTCAACGCTCTTCATCTGGATTGTCCGGGGCAATTCAACCAAGGCATAATTAAATCCAAAAATGCTTTGCAGGCTTGTTTTGCTTTGAAGCTCGCCAACAATGTATTCCGAGTTGAGGTCTGCGTCAAAACTAATGTCCGCCACATAGATGTAGCCTGTGCCAAGCGAGGTGCTGCCCCACTGCTGGAACCCACCGTTCACCTTCTTAATGCCGTCAATTTCATAGATTTTGTTGCTGAGGGCAACGACGTCTGTTTCCGTTGTTTCGGCCTGAAATTTTATTGTCGGAAGCAGCTGGTGCACTGTTGCATTGACGTCGTCCGCAATAAAGTCTATTGCAACAGGGCCCTGGTTTATGAGGCCGTCGCCGTTGGGCTGAGTGTCCTGGTCTGGAAAATTGTAAAAAGCTGTAAAGCCCACAATTGAGCCAACCATCAGGACAGCAACCACAATAGCAAAAATGTCTTTGGCTTCCATAAAAGTGAATTAGGCAGGCAAAAGAATAATAATATAAGCTTATTTCTTAGCCCTTGTCCTTCCGTAAAGCCTTTGCCTTCAGCCCTTTCGTTTTCTTCGGCTCGGCTTCTTCTTGGCCTTTGTCTTTTTGCCTTTTTTCCTTTTCCCGAGAAGGCCGGCTACCCTCTCCTTCTCCGATGCAAGAAACAGCACTACTATTACTAAAATTCCAATCAGGGGCAAAAGGATTGCGCCAAGCTCTGGAACAGGTATGCGCCTGCTATCAACAACAACCAAGACAGCGGACTCGGTGCCAAGCAAAGCATTGGTTGCGCTGTCGCGGACCTGTGCAGTAATTTGGTAAGAGCCAACAGCCAAAGTGGGCGAATTAATCCATGCCGCTATGTCTTCAGCACGCGTTGCAGAAGCAGCCACGACAAGATTGTTCCTGTTTTCGGGGGCTCTGACAGGAGCGCCTGATGAATCTATAATTGTCACAACAAGATCCACAAACGTAGCGGCAGCAGAATCAAGGTTGGTCAGGGTTACGTCCGCAGAGTTCAAAGCATCGTTTTCCCTAATGGTTCCAGGGACAACACTAAGCCCAAGCAAAAAGGGTTCTGGGGGAACAAGGGCCGCGCTGGTACAGCAAATCCTGAAAGGATAGGTTGCGCAACCAGAACTTATGTGGGCGTTTGACGTGTCCGAAACGCTTCCAAGGCACTGTGCAGTAGGATCCATGAATGCACAGGGGTTGCCGCCACCGACAAGGTCACAAACAAGGTTGCCATAGCAAACTAGTATAGGGTATGGCACCCCGAAATCGTGGACTTGAACATGGGCATTTGTTGATGCCGAAAACCTTAGGACTGGGTTTGACCCGTTGCAATTGTGCTCAGCCCCACCTGCAGGGGGGTAAATAGCATTAAAAATTGCAGGGTCATTATAACAGATTTCCGTGAGATAGCCGCCTCCGGCATTCCACTCTTCTGCGTGGGCGTTTGTTGGAGCGCTTATCCTGTAAATAAGCTGGCTGTCGTCAGCAACACCGCACGACTGGGCAGCCACGCCCTGCAGCAGCGCAAGCCCAATCACCAACAGCAGCAAAGTTCTCTTCATCATTTACTTATAGATAGTTTCCATATATTTAAACTTTTTCAATGAGAATTTGAAACAGGAAAAGACCTTATTTTTGCCACAAAAAAAGCCTAGTTGAAACTCCGAGGGAAATCTATTTTAACCAGAAAGTACATTAGAATTAGTTGATATATAAAATGAAAATTGAGATACTTCCAGGAGACAGGCAACTCACATTCATTATTCTACTTATAGCCACAATTGTTGCAATAAGCGCGGCAACAGCCTACAACGCCGTGCCAGGGCCGGGTCTACCGGCAACAATGGGCCACTCAGTAGACGAAATGGATTGGACCCAAAAAATACCGGGGGCAGTCAGCGCAACAGGAGACATCTGTACTGACCAAGGCGGAGGAATATGCCTAAGCACAGCCGGCGGCGGGGTTGCATTCGGTGCCTGGCAAGACGTAACGGCAGCAGCGGGAGGAGCAGCAGGAGGGATAGTCAACGGGCCAGCGGCCACAGACGGAATCCTCGTTGCCGGAAGCGCTGGCGCAACAGCAGGAGTAAACATTTATACAGGCGCCAATGCAGGCGCACTCTTTAGAGTAAGCCACGAAAACAGCCACGGAGCAGTCAGCATAACAACCCCAGTTAAACAAGGCGAATTCTGGCGAATAACCCTGGTCAACGGAATCCTTAACCAAGCTTACTGGATTCCACTAATGGCTGGGGGTGGCGGAGGAGGTGGTGGAGATATCACAGGGGTCATAGCGGGAATAGGCCTAACCGACGGCGGAATGAGTGGAGATGTTACACTCAATACCGACACAACCTATTTACAAAGAAGAGTCACAGGTTCGTGCGTAGGCCAGGTTATGGTAGGAATAAACGCTAACGGAACAGCAGTCTGCGAAGCAGACGATACAGTCGTAGGAGGAAACAGCCTTTGGACAGCGGCTGGTGCTGACATTTTCTTCAATGCAGGAAAGGTCGGCATTGGAACAGCAACGCCTAACGAAATACTTGAAGTCCTGTCTTCAAGCGATGATACTCCAATATATGCCGAGTACACAGGAGCTGCCCCGCGCACCGCAATACTGGCAAAGGGCGTACGTGCAGGCGAAGACTATATAGGGCAAGTTGGAGCAAGCAACTTTTTGGCAGGCCTCTACGGCCAGACCTTTGCACCAAACGGATTTGGCGTAATTGGCGTCGGCCAAATAGGTGTACAAGGTAACGGATTAACCTATGATTTCTACGCCAATGGTTTGGGAACAAATTACGGCCCGTTTACAGGCGCCCACGAAGTCAAGCTAGGGCCAGGCTTCCCAAGTGAAGGAAGGCAAGGAATGCTTGTTTACACTACAGGCCAAGTAGAAAAAAGAGAAATGTCGATTTCCTCAACCTTGCCCACAGTAGAACTGGCAGACACCACCAAGAACAGCAGGGTGCTCGGCGTTTTTGTTAAAGAGGCAGATCTGCCAGAGGGGCATTGGTATGAGTCAGGGGAAGGAGAGCGATTTGGAATAGTGAACGCCTTGGGAGAGGGCCTGGTTTGGGTAACCAACTTCAATGGCGAAGCCAAAAACGGAGACTTTGTGACATCCTCACCAATAACTGGGCAGGGCATGAGGCAGGACGATGACCTGTTGCACAGCTATACGGTTGCCAAGCTCACGGAAGAAATAGAGTGGGATTTAGTCAATGAAACAATAGAATACAACGGCGAAGACTACAAAGTTTATCTTGCGGCGTGCACATACAAAACCGGATAAATGTGCCTGCAACCGGAAAGCTGTTTTCTAACCCAAAAAAAAATGCTCAGGAACCTTGGGACAAAATTAGGTGATTTTGGATTTTTTGAGTTTTTAGGCCAGAATGACCACGTAAACGCGTTTTCCCACATATCTTATTGGCACATCGGCCTTGGCAGAGTTGCCGAACGGTGTTACCGTTCGGTCGAGAACGGCGATAACTTTTTTGTCTGTGAGTTTGAACTCTTTGTCTGTTACTTCGACTTTGCGTGGCATGTTTAATCATGAATGTTTTTTGAGTTTATAACCCTATCAAGGATATATATAGATATCCTTAAATACTTTCCTGTTCTATTAGATATATAGTTTTGACAAACAAGCAGTTGAGAAAAACGTTGGATGAGCTTGAGTGGCTGAAGAAGTATTACAATAAGCACTTTGCGGTTGGGAAAAAAACGTTTACCGGCGAGTATGACAGGAAGCTGCGTACTGAAATGCGTGCTGTGGTAGAACGAATAACTACTGATGTGGATAAAGCGGCTGAGCCAATAACTCTTGTTGATGGCAAGCCTGACAGGCCGCCAAAAGACAGGGTGCTTCTAACAAAACTACACTTGTTCCAAATCCTGTTCGAGTTCACTAACAGGGAGATGGAATGCTTTTCCCTAATGTTCCTGCTGAACGGAGAGGAAGCATTCAGCTACAAAACCATCAAGCGAGCCTACTCTGACCCAGTAGTTGCGATGATTCTGCACAACCTGTTTGTCCTGAGTGCAGGCAAACCAAGAAGCGTTGACTCAAGCGCTGATGGAACAGCCATTGGCCTGTTCATCTCAAAACACTACAGGAAAGACCGGGCCAAAGACCTCAAAGAGAACAAGGAAACAAGCAAACGAAAAGACTACCTGTACACAGTAGCCATCCTGGATATAGACACGAACATCTACATTGGCTATGCAGCTGGCTTCAAGTCAGAAAAGAAACTGTTCAAAGAGGCTCTGGCCAGGGCAAAAAAGAACGGTTTTGAGTTCAACAGCATGCGACTCGACAAATACTACGCAGGCCAATCCATCTTCAAATGTGTTGGCAAACAAACCAGAGTCATAGTCATTCCAAAAAAGAACGCCACAATCAGAGGCCCAAAAGAATGGAAACAACTCATAAACAGCCTCATCACCGAGCCGTTTGACTTCCTGGCAGACTACTTCAAAAGAGTGAAAAGCGAGTACAACTTCTCCAAAGACAAACGTAAATTTGGCAGAATACGGCAACGCCTCACAGAACGCATCATAACGGCTGCGTTCAGCCGTGCAACTCTGCATAACTACTCAGCCAAACACATAAATAGCTGAGTTTTGTCCCAGAGTCATGCTCAGGCAAAGCTATTTTAATCAGAAGAAACGTTAGAAATAAACAGCAATACAAATCAAACTTAACAAAAAACACTTTGCAGGCCACATTGCAGGGAAATATACTGTTCCTATCCCGGGGTTATAATTATCCCCTTCAATCCTTGCACTCGAACAGGTTTTTGGTGGATGGCATAAACCAGGGCGTTGCGTCAACCAGATATACAGTATCACCTCATGCAGTTCGGCCGTCAGGAAGTTGGTTTGCTGATTCGAATCCGGTCAAGGAATGGTTCATAACATCAAACACTTATGGTGTGGGAGCACATACAGTGCAGGTCAGAATAACAAATTGGCCAGTATTCAATGCCTTTGATTTTGCCACTCCGGTTCCGGCCGGTATTATCCAGTATGGAAACAATTTCTCAGGCGAGGTAACAATTGAAGAAGAAACAACAGTTTAGGATAATCTCTTGCAAAAATAAGCCCTTAAAAGCCAAAAAGCCTGTTTGGGGAATAATTTATTAAGTTCTTTAAACTTCTTTTTCATACATGTTTATCAGAATTGGAACGGAAGATTTAAAGGTAGTTTTGAAGGAGGTTGAGGCTTTTGTTTCAGAACAAATGGAAAAAAAAACCCTGTTGATTTTATTTTTTGCGATTTGCTTGGCTTTGCCTGCCTTTGCCCAATGGGATCCGCCGATTGGGATTCCTGCTCCCGACTTTGGGATTGAGGAAAGTTATAGGATGTATGATGATCCAGCAAACAGGAATCCTGACTTAAATTATTCTGAGAATGCTGAGGGCGGTTTTTTTACCCACTATGTTGACAACACTGGCTGGTGTGAAAATTACGCAGTTAATGATGGAACACCCACCCGTCCAAGATGCTCTCCTCCAAGGACCCTTCCAGAGGGAAGCGTTGTTGAGATTCACGGCTCTGAGTATATTTGGGGGTTTGGGACAAGCAATTTCTATTATAACGAGGCAATGGGCACAGCCGAGAAGCCAATTTTTATTAGGGGCTTTGATCCAAACAACAAACCCAGGTTTGAAAGGCGCTGGGTTGTGGGATACTTTCAAAACGTGAGCTACTTGATTTTTGAAAACCTCAGCTTTTCCGGCTGGATGCTTACAGCCAGGGCAAACGATGAAGCCTGGACCAACAACCACGTTGTTTTGAGGAATTCAGAGCTGAGTGACGACAACGGCATTATGGACCTCAGCCTCTG
>JAFCBY010000099.1 GCA_017610485.1 Candidatus Falkowiibacteriota bacterium | reverse complement strand
CCTGTGGCCGCCATTCCCTGTGCAATCCCTGCCAGAAAGCCTGCTGCCTGCAGGGTTTGAAGTTTTTCTTCTTCTTGTTGGGTTGCAGAGAAAATCATCTGCGCTGCCTTTGAGGCAAGGGCGTCTGAAACAGGGTTTGCCGCCCTGGAAAGAAGTGCCTCGATGCTGTGCCCCAATGCATCCATTACCATAAAGCCAAGCAAGTCCTTTGGAATGCTTTTCAACGGCCCGGCGTCAAGAACAACGGCCTCTGGCATAATACCCTGCCCGCTCAGCACAACTTTTTTGCCTTCCTTTGTCAGCACGGCATAGGGACTTGCCTCACTGCCTGTTCCGGGCGTTGTTGGAACGGCGGCCATCTCAAGCCCAAGTTCCCTTTTGGCTGCTTTTGCCAGGTCGATGGCCGAGCCCCCTCCAAACCCCAGGATAAAGTCAAATTCTCCCAATGATTCGATTTGCTTTTTGCATTCTTCAAGAGAAGCCTGGCTTGGCTCCCCCTCAACAAAGAACACTGCCTTTTCCCCAATGTCAAGCACCGTTTTGAGAGGCCCTGCACTGCTTTCAAATGCCTCTTTGGATGCGATAACAAAGCACTTTTTCTTTTCAAGCGTCTTGAAGTAATTCTGCATTGGCCCGACAAAGACCGCCTTTGGGAAAAACCCTTTTTTCAAAAAGGCAAACATCTTGTTCCCCTCATTAATCAAGTCACTGCCCATTGTTTTCACCCTCATCCCTTCTAAAAACGCCGCGTCTTGTCTTGCCTGAGTCTGTTTTTGGAATCTCTTCCACAAACACTATGCTTTCCGGGACCTTGAAGTTGTCAAGGCATTCCCTGCAGTGCTCAACAATCTTCTTCCTGGCCTCTTCCTCATCCTGCGCCTTCTCCTTGTTCAGCACAACAAAGGCTTTTATCCTGTATTCGGTCCTTTCGTCCTTTTCCTCCAGGCAGGCGCAGTCCCCCACAAACGGAAGCTGCTCAATTGCGTTGTCGATTTCTTGCAGGCTTACCTTCTCGCCTGCGATGTTTACAATGTCGTCATCCCTCCCGATTATGTATAAGAAACCCTCTTTGTCAAAGTATGCCATGTCGCCTGTGAAAAGCCATCCTTCCCTGAAAGCCTTTTTTGTGGCTTCCCCATTGCGCCAGTACTCTTCCACAACATGGTTTCCTGAAATTGCAACCTGGCCTATTGCATCCAGCCCTTCAATCTCCTGCCCCTTTTCATCAACAAGCTTTATCCTGGCATTTGGGGAGGGCTTTCCAACAGAGCCCAACTTTCCTGGCTCCGCATTGAAATGCATGAAGCTGCTTCTCGAGGCCTCTGTCAGCCCATAGTATGTGTAGAACTGCACATTCTTCGTTTCCCCTAGCAGCTTTTTGGTTATATGTATCGGCATTGGCCCTGTGTTGGTGCAGAGAATGCGAAGCCATTCATCGGCCTTCTTGAACTCGTCCAAAAAGTTTTCCACAATCATGCTTATTGTCAGGGGAACAGCCGCAAAGAAATTGGCCTTGTGCTCAACTATTTCATTCAAAATCTTCCTGTAATTGATTGTGTTGCCTGCAATCACAACCTTGCCCCCCACCATAAAGGTAACGTGCACATTTCCCAGGCCAAATGAGTGGGTCAATGGAAGGATCTGGTAGTAAACTGTGTCTGCCTTTGGCTTAAGGTATTCAACAATGTTGCAGGTTGCATTGTACACTGTCCTATGCCTTAACCTAATTGCCTTCTGCATTCCCTTTGTGCCGGAAGTGTACATCAGGCTGTTGAAGCATTCCTCGTCCAGGCCTGGCTCCCTCTTTCCCTTTCCTTCGTGTGCCAAAACCTCTTCAAAGCTGATTAGCTTTGCTTCCTTGTCAAGGCCAAGCCTTTTGCACTTGTCAACAAACTTGCTGGAGGCCAGCACAAACTTTGGCTTTGCAAATTCCATCTGGCACTGCAGGTTTTTGTCCGATGCCCTCAGGCCAAGCGGATTGCAGATGCATCCTGCCCCCAAAATGCCAAAGTAGGAGATAACCCAGGCATCGCAGTTCTCCATATACAGGGCCACAATGTCCTGCTTTTCTGTGTTGTCCAAAAAGAAGCCCTTAACCTTTTCAACGGCCTGATTTAGCTCGGCATAGCTGTAGCTTTTGCCATTGTAGGCCAGCGCGGCCTTTTCAGGAAATTCCTTTGCTGACTTTTCGAGAATTGAGTAAACTGTCGGCATGTTTTGCTATGCTCCCTTTTTCTTCAACACTATTTCAACAAACTTAAGCGGGAATTCGAGGGTAATGACTTCGTCGATCTCAAGGCTTATTCCAAAGGCCTGTTCAACCTTTCCCACGATCTCCATGTGGGCAAAGCTGTCCCAGTTCTCAAAGCTTTCCTGCTTCTTCTCCCAGTCAAACTCCTGGCCCTTAATCTCCGGAAAGGTCTCTTCGAAAATTCCCATGATTTTTTCCTTCACTTCTGCTTCATCCATTTCTAATCACCCAGCTTTGTCAAAATAACAAAAGCAATAGCATAGTCCTTGGCGTGTGCCAGAGAGACTTGTGCCTGCAAATTCTTAAAACCCTTAACTTTGAGCTTTGGCACCAATTCATCTTTCAAAACCTCTATATCCCTAAGATGCAGCCTTTTTCCGCAGGCCTTAACAAAAGCCTCCTTTGCACAAAACCTTGCCGCAAAATGCTGGCAGGGCCTGGGCATTGCCATACAATATTTTATCTCCGGCTCTGAAAAAATCTTCTCATAGAATGCCCTGTTTTCTTCAAAAGGCTTTTTCTCAAAACGGGCAATTTCCTCAATGTCCACACCCACGCCTGAAAATTCCAGCCCACTTCTTTTGGGCGTCATTTGCACTCGTCCCCTGCAAGGCCCCATTTCACTCTTTTGGAACGTCATTTGTGTCAAGCCTCGCAATTTTGAAGGGGTCTACTCTTCCTTCATTGACCTTTGCTTCTGTTGTCACACTGCAAACAAAGCCCGCCTCTCTCAAAAGCCTTACCGTGGCCTTATTGTAGTTGCCATAAGGATATGAAAACAACTGTATTTTGCAGCCAATGCCTTTCTCCAATTCATCTCTGGATTGCTTTATCTCCAGGGCCTGTTTCCCCTCTCCAAGAGACCCAAGCATTGGATGGCTTACAGTATGGGCGCCAAATTCCATTCCAGCCTCTTTCATCTCCTTCATCTGCTCCCAAGGCATATAAAGCCCGCTGCAAAACTCTTTCTCTGAACCAAAATGCCTTCCAAAAATTCCCCCCAGAATCTCTTTTTTGACCTTCAGTGGCAGCAAAGCAATGCTGTACTTAAGGTTTGCTGTCAAGGCACTATCCCACCTGTACTTCCTTTCCTTCTTCTCCTTTCCATCAACGAAAAACCCTTTCTCCAGCCCCGGAAAGCTTTCCCTCAAAGCCTGATTGAATTCCCCCGAAAAAGCCTTTGAACCAAGCTTTGCAAGCAAAAAATGTGTCTTGTGCACTTCCGGAACCTTCCCTTGAACAAGTGGCTGCGTAAGCGGAAAGAAGCACGCAGTCAGGCCCTCTTCCTTAAGCACTGGAAACACGTTGTCGTAATGGTCCCTGAATCCGTCATCAAACGAAAGAATTGCCGCATTTCCAGGAATTTCTGCCTCGCCGTTCAAAAAATCAACATAATCCTGCAAACCAATAACAGAATAATTCCTGGAAATGTACCCAATTTGCCTTTTGAAGCCCTCAACCAGCAAGCCCTTAATTCTTGGATAGGCCGCCCCATGCATGTTCCTAACATAATGATACATTACCACTGTGCATTTTGTTTTCATTTCAAGCCCTCAACATCATTTTCCTGTTATTTCCCTTGTTAGGCTGGTTATCTTCTGGCCTGCCATGCCTCTTTTTGTATTGCTTTCTTGGTGGTTTTCCCGATCCAGAAAAATTTTCAATTGCCCCTGCACGGTTACTCCCAAGCCCGCCTTCAAAAACTCACCCCTGTTCCACGCATCCTTTCCCCTTCAAATCTCGTTCGCCTTTTTGGGAACGCTTGAAAGGTATCCCTGCTGTTCATCAGCACTCTTGTAATCATCATAAACCGCCTTCT
>JAFCBY010000098.1 GCA_017610485.1 Candidatus Falkowiibacteriota bacterium | reverse complement strand
TCATAAACTGTGCCAGCATTGCCTCTAACTGAACGCGTTCGTTTGCACCCTCTACAAGCCTAAAATCGTACTCGCCTATCACGTCAACCAGGGCAATCTTTGTCTTTGAAGGGATTTCCTTCTCGTCCGCGTCCATGGCTTCTCTAAAGACTTGCCTTACTACGTCTTCGCCTGACATGCCGTACTCATACATAAGCTTGTCAAGCAGATTTCTTGCTTCGAGAAACTCTCCCTTCAATGCAAGCAGTATCATTTCCTTTATTTCTGCTGGCTTTGCCCTGCTGCTTACGCCAAAAACGGTTTCCTCGGAAATCTTGCTGTCAAGGGCCCCTGCTGCCTGTAGAACGTTGACTGCCTTCCTCATATCCCCGCTGCAAACATAGACTATTGCCTCAAGCGCTTTTTTGTCAAGCTCGAGCTTTTCCTTTTCCGCAATTTCCTTCAGCCTTTCCTCAACCTCTTTTGCCTGAAGCGGCCTGAACCTAAAGACTACACACCTGCTTTGGATGGGTTCGATAATTCGAGAGCTATAGTTGCAGTTGTGGCTCATTATGCCATTTGCTATAAAATTATGATTTTTTGCACAAGTTATGTCTCTTACATCACTGCATTCAATTTCTTTTATTTCAATTACTTTGTTGAAAACAAAGTTGTTTCCTGCGTCGAATTCTTCTTTCCATTGTTTGTAGTTTGGAAAGTCTCTTGGTGAATGGGCATCCTTCCCTTTGAGTTGGTTTGCCACAAAGTCACTAGTGCAATCATATTTTATTGCAAGAGCTCTTTTAGTTAACCCTCCATCATCTTCTATTATGTTTACTCCTTTCTGTTTTTGTTGCTTTAAGTAATACAATTTGTATCTGAGGTATTCGGAAGCAAGTCTTGCTTTCTGGATTTTTTCTTTTTCAAAGGCATAGCCTATTCTGCTAAAGAACCTAAACGCATTTTTGTTGTCGCTGTCTAGCAGTAACTCGTACGAATCTGTGATATTTCCGTCTTTTCTTTTTGTCCCAAGCTTTCTTATTTTTACATAGGACTTTACCTCAAATTCTTCTAATAATTTTTTTATCTGTCCATAGAATTCTAGCATGTTTTGTTTTAGGTTTCTGCTCTTGTGCATTCTTAGGGTTATTGCCCCAAAGTTTTTGTGTTCTATTCTAGGCGAGTACCCCTCACAGCCGTAAAGGCTTCTCAAAAACTCTCTTTTCACAAATTTTGTTCCGTGCATTATCCAATTTGGTATTTTGTAGGGGCTAACAACTTTATCCCCGGCAACTGCGCCCAAAAACCTCAATTGGGTTACAAAATACTGTGAATCTAGATAAAACGAAGTCGTTTCTCCTGTAAATTGCCTGCCCATGATTGTATTTGTCAGCTTTTTTGTCTGGATGTTGGAACCTTCAAAACCCAGTGTAGTCAAATCCTTTTTTACTTCTGAAAGAGCTTGCCTGTTGCCGGTGAAAATTAATCTTACACGATTCTTTACAACATGCCCGTCTCCAAACAGAAAGCCAAATATTCTGGTAAAAGCCCCAATTTTTTTGTCGTTGTAGCCTATCCCGAGCAATCCTTTCTCATTTAATTTTTCAAAGGTTCTTTCGAAACCGCCTTGTATTCTTGTTTGTTTTTCCAAATGCTTTTTAATGCCGGGATAAGATATTTTTATTTCAAATTCTTTTTCAAGCAGGTTTCGGATATCCATTTTGTTGCGCAGTTGCAATGGTTTTTTTCCTATTAATTCAAAGGAATGGATTTTTGGATTTTTTCCAACAATCCTTTCTATAAAACCCTTTTTTTCAATTTCTTTCAGCAGTTGCACGATTCTAATCCTTGAAAGCCCCATATTTTCTTGTATCTGCTTTCTTGTCATCCTGCCTTCTTGTCTTAACATTTCGTAAATTTGGCTTTCTCTTACTGTAAGGCCTCGATTATTTTTGATTATCTCAAACAGTTGCTTTGCTCTATCAACTATTTTTTGCTTCTCCAAAGAGTTCAATTCCCTAAACGCTTCTGCTTTCCCAAGACTTTTATATCCTTTTTCTTCTTGTTCTTTTAAAAGAAATTTTTTGAAGGAACTCAACTCAATAATAGATTGATTATCCTTTTCAAGCGGGGTTCCCTCCAAATTCGGTAAAATGACCAACTTGTCATCAATGTCTAATGCATCCACTCTCTTCCAGCAGTCGCTTGTTAAAAGTAAATGGTCGCCAGTTGCTTTTATCTTTCTTCCGGAATTTGTTGTCAGCTCAAAAACTTTTTTCTTAGATTTTTTTGGGTTCTGTTGAATGCAACAAATAACTTGGTCGTTTTCCAGGTTTTTGGTGTTTTCATCCTTTGTTAAAACACTGCTCTCTCCTCTCTCTTCAAATCTTTGCATAAACTCTCCAACAGTTGTTTCGATTTCTTCAGGCAAAACAATTTTTGTATCCGGTGTAACACAACTCAGGACAAACCTGGTTGTCTTTGTGTACTTTTCCATGGTTCTCCTCAGAGCGTGCTGTGCATCACTTGTCAGGGCGTCTGACTCGTCCAAAAAGATTATCTTGAAGTCGCCTCCAAATGCAAGAGTCCTTGCAAAGTCCTTTATCTGGCCCCTTACCACATCTATACCGCGTGCATCCGAAGCATTCAATTCCATGAAGTTTCTGCCAAATTCGTTGCCGTACAGTTCCTTTGCAAGGGCAACCGCCGCAGATGTCTTTCCAATTCCTGCCGGGCCTGAAAACATCATGTTTGGAACATTGTGCTTTTTCACATAGCTTTGCAGCCTTGAAATAGCCTCTTTTTGGCCAACCACGTCATCCAACTTTTCCGGCCTGTATTTTTCAACCCATGGCAGTTCAATAGCCATTTTTACCTCAACTCCCTCAGAAATATTCTTCCAAGAAAACAGTTATTAAACCTATTACCATTAAATTGTTCTAATAATTGCATTTTTTTTGGGGGGAATGGAAAATGTCCGAAAAGCAGCTTTCAACAAACCAGATTATAATTGCGGCATTCATCCTTGTCCTTTCTTTTGGCATTCTGTTTGCCCTGCAGGCAGCCAGGCCAATTGTGTCAACATGGCCTGTTGTAGGTCCGTTCCTTTCAATTCCTGAATTTGACAGCTACATGTTTTTCGCAATGCCGTTCTTTGCCTTCTTCGCGGTCTTTTTCCTGGCTGACTGGGTTAGCAAGACCTCGAAAAGCCCAATACCGTTTTTAATTTTCCCAGTAGTGTTCTTTGTTCTTGCCCTGGCAGCCTACAATGTCGCGCTCTACTGGTACATTGCAAACTTTGCCCAATTACAGGGAACAGAGCTTGTCCTTGAAGAAATCGACTTTGCAGGCAGGCTTGCTGGCTCTGCCTTCATGCCCTTTGTCTGGGGTGGCTTATTCGGCTGGATTGCCCGCTTTGCAGTGGAAAAGCTCAAGATTTGAAGAGGTGAAACGAAATGGCTCAAACAAAAAAGAATGCAGTTTCAGGCGGCAAATCGGCCCTTTCAAAGGGAAGCCTAGTGCTGGCCATTGCCGGCGGGCTTTTGTTTGCAGTGGGGCACATTGCATGGATTGCCTTTCTGGCAGCAGCAGTAATATTCCTGGTAATTGTTTCCCTTTTCGGCAGTGCCCTTAGTTAGGGCCAAAATCAAGGAAGGGGGCACTAACCTGTTTTTTAATCCCTTCCCAGGAAATTCTTTTTTATGAAGGCGTTTGTTGAGGGCTTTGGCTGCTCCCTGAATAAGTCAGACACAGAGCAGGTCCAGGGCTTTTTGGTACAGAATAAATTTGAGCTTGTTAACAAACCAGAAGATGCCGGGCTGCTCATACTCAACACCTGCGCGGTAAAAGAGCAGACTGAGACAAAGATGTTGCGCAGGGCAAAAGAGCTTTATGCAATTGCCAAGGAACACAAGTCAACCCTTGTGGTCTTCGGCTGCCTGCCAAAGATAAACCCGAAGGTAATCCCCTCAATCTCAGACGGAATTGTGCAGATTGGCCCCTCCCTTGAGGCACTTGCCTCTTTCCTGGAACTGCCTCTCCAACAGTTCTCCCCTGACATTGAAGAAAAGAAGGCAAACCCTATTGTCTCAATTATTCCAATCTGC
>JAFCBY010000019.1 GCA_017610485.1 Candidatus Falkowiibacteriota bacterium | reverse complement strand
GCCTTCTTTCCCGAAACAGGGAGGCCAGCCACAACCATTGCCTTTGCCGCTCGCTTCCTTGCGTTCTCAATAAGCGAGCCAGAGCAATCGAAAAGAGTGTCATCCAAATCAAAAAAAACAGCTTTTACCTCAGCCATTAGAAACCACCAACAAAGAAATGTTGGCATTAAGTGAATTTAAACCTTTGGTTGTCCGTTCGGAGAATGGACCAAGATAGGAATTATGTCTCGTCAAGGCACAGGAACAAGGCAATGAGAAGCACTATTCCCAACAGCAAACTCAGTGACCACAAATTCCAGAGGAAATTAAGTCATGCGTCCGCCGGGATTCGAACCCGGATTGCGAGCTTGTTCCGTTTCGGCTGCAAAGCAGCCGTTTCTTTTGGCGAAGCCAAAAGGTTTCTTTTGCAAACTTTTCTTTTCTAAAGAAAAGTTTTGGGAAGCTCGAAGCCTAACCATTGGCTGACAGACGCTTTTTGTTTAAGATATTGCATTCATTCCTCCCTTTATTATTTTCGCCTCCTTCGCCTTTGCTTCACAGAGCCAGGGGGCAGTTTTGCAAGCCCTCTTCTGGCCATCCTTGCCCGTGTTTCTATCATATCTCTTGATTGCAGGGTTCCCTTGGTTTTTAGGAAGGCAGCTCTTTGCATAACTGGTTCAGTGTTTAGCCTAACCTTTTCTATCTTGGTATAGACATTCAAAAATTCTTCCCAGCCCATTCCACAAGGCACGCTCTTAATCTCCTTTCTTCTCAGCATCAAGCAGGCAGCTTTGCTGAAGGACCTTATCCCACTATATTGGTAGCGTTCAATTTTGGAGGGGGTACCTTCCTCATAGGGTGCAATGAATATTTTGGCCTCCTTTTTCACAGTCGCCTTGCTGGCGGACTCCTCAAGCAATTTAAGCGTATGTGAAGGAATTTTTGTCATATCGGCATCAAGTGTTATAACACAAACGGCATTTCCCCTAAGAGCCTCCTTAATCCCTGCAAGGCAAGCGCTTGACTTTCCCCTGTTCTTGGGAAAATTTAGCACATCACATCCCTTTTGCATGGCCACCTTGCTCGTTCCATCGGTACTGCCATCGTTTACCACAATAATGCGCGCCTTTACCCCGGTTGCCCTAATCAGGTCAATGCTTTTCCCAACCCACTTTTCCTCGTTGAAGGCAGGAATTACTATCACCGTGCCGTTTACTGAAGACACGTCATTTGCCCCCCAAAAGCTTCTGCAGCTGCTTGTACGGCCCGGTGAAGAAAATGTGTGGGAAGTCTATTTTAACCTTAATGCCTGCGATGAAGATGGTTACAGGATTTCTCTCAGAGGATTTGTTTTCCACAAAGGTAAGGAATTTGGGCAAGTGCTTGGTTTCGAGGAAGAGGTCGTGCTGCCTGCCCTTTGCATGAAAGTGCTCCAAGGCCTTCTGCCTAAATGGCTCGTTTGCGCACTCTGCTGTAAAAACCTTTGCCTTGAGCTCTTTGGCAATATCCCTCACAAGCATTTTGGACTCCTTGTCAAATCGCATTCTTTTGAAGTCAGGAAAGTCCAGTTCCTTCAGGGCCGAAATCTGCTGCTTGAAAATCTTGTGCAGGTACTGCAGACTGTGAATGCGCTTTTTCACATCTTTTTCCAACCCAGCCAGGTCTGACACATAGAAGTCAACGCTTCCCTGCGCCGCAAGAAGCAAATCCCTGTCTTGCTTGCTTCTCTCAATCAAAGTTTGCATTAGCTCAACGCCCTTGTCAAAGCGCGCAGTTGGCTCCTTGCCGTTCATGAACTCGTTCAGCCTCAAAAGAAGCTTGTTCTGCATTTCCGAATTCAGCAAGGCGGCCCCCTTGCCTGTTGCAAAAAGGTTGTTTTTGCGCCTGGCGACAAGCCCCAAGGCATTCAGGTAGCGAATGCTCCTGCTAAGCGCGGCTCTGGCAGACTCAATACTGCCATAGTTTCCCGAAATCTTGTTCAAGAGCTCGTTGTACTCTACGCCAGGCTGCTGCTTGACAATTAACAAAATGCTGTTTCTGGCAGTCATAAAAAAGAATTAACAAAAAAAGGTTTAAAAGGGAACTGTTAATTGCCTTGTTTCCAAAGAAAGAGCAAAGAATAAATAGAGTAAGAATGTAGTTTTGATATGGTTCAAAGAAAAACTCGCTCTTTGGTAAAAATGTCACGCATGAGCGATTTTGAATTATGGAAAGTCAACACTGTTATGGCAACCCTGTATGGAAAAAACCGAGAAATACGAAAGCTTATTATGCAATCAAAGCAAAACTTTTCGCGCAGAGATTTTAAAATATATGAAAAAATACTTGAAGACCTAACCCAGAAAAAAAACTGGCTGCACACGCCTATTCTGACAAAGAAAGAGGATGTCCTGGCAGCAACTCTTTTTATTCAATTGAGGATGGGCGGCATAAAAATAACTGAGGAAATAATCAAAGAGCTTGGCCTGGAAAGGGATTGGCAGGCCCTGAACAAGCTATTGGAATTGTACGGCTGGTTTCCAAAGAAGCCCTAGTAACTAGCTGTTTTCCTGCAAAGCAATTAGGACGCCTTTGCAACCAGCTCGATCTTCTTCATTCTTTTTGGAATGACATAGTAGTGTTTTGCTTTGCAGACAGTGCATTCTGCGAGAAAAGTCGGCTTTTTTGTCTGCTTCTTTATCTTTGCCGGGAACTGGTATTTTCCCTTGTAGCCGCGCTTTTTTTCAACGTTTTTCCTGTTCCCTGCTGCAAGGGCCCTGGGCGAGCCTGTCTTGAACAGCTTGAGCTTGTGCTCAGTGTGCTTGTTGCACTTCTTGCAGTAATCCTTGGTTGCCTTTGGAACATTCATAAAAATACACCCATTTCTAACCCCTTAAAAAGCCGGAAAATTAGGCATTCTAACGAAATAAATTGTATCAGGCAAGCTTTAAATGCTTTGCTGTGGGGTCCTAAACAGGCCATAGATAGACTTAAGAATCTGGAGGGGTTTCTTTTATTGAATGAATAACGGGGCACAGGCAAGTTTGGAGTACTTAATGACCTATGGCTGGGCGTTGGTGCTGATAATAAGCGTCATAAGTGTGCTTGTCTTTATTGTGAGCAGCCCTGCCTCTGATGTAACCTTTTCCTCGTCAGACCCCACAAATCTTGCTCAAGGCAGGGCAGGCATCTGGTTTGACTGCAGAAATTAAACTGCAAAATATCAGCGGCGGAAACATTGAAATAATAAGCGTTTCAGAGGAAGGCTACTCCGGATGCACCATAAACGGCAGTTCCTCATTCCCCCTTTCCGTAAATGCAGGCGAACTGATAACCTTGGACTGCACAGCACCAGAAGACTACCAGGGGAGCATTTCATTTGATTACAGGGATTACGCAGGCCTTGATAGAACAGTAACTATCTCAGGCAGCGGATCTGCGCCACCAGAGTCTGAGGACCCCATGCCACCAGAGCCTGAGGACCCCATGTGTACTTCTTGCTCTTGTTCTGGAAGCAGTTATGAAACTATTACTTGTGGAGATAATGAGGATACTGTCTATGTTGATTGCGATGCAGATTTGTGTTGGACCCCAACTGCTGGTAGTGGATATATTTGGGATGATGCCATAACTTACTGTGATTCCACCCAAAACAATTATGGCGGTAAAACTGACTGGACTTTGCCAGATAAAACTACCTTGGAGAATTTATGTAATTCTGACTCTTGCAGCGTTACCTGTTTTGGTGGAGATGGTTCCTCGCTTCACTACTGGTCTTCTACTGAGGTAGATGCTCTCATTGCCTACAATGTGATTTTCACTAATTGCTTTGTGTATGACTATCTGGCTAAGAGCAGCACCTTCTATGCGCGTTGCGTTCGAAGCGGTTCCTCCCCCTGATAGAAATTGTTGATGGGAAAGTTGAGTTGGAGATTACTGAAGAATTAGATAAAAAGCCAACCAAACAGACAATACTACCGCCAATATAAATTGCCCAATATTTGCGCCGGAGAGCCATGTCCTCAATCAAAGCCTTTTTTTAGGCAGGCACAAGCATTAAAAACCAGAAAGCAGTAATTAAATGGTATTCCTTGGGATGGATTGAAATGATTAAATCAATTGTTGGAGCGGCAAGGAACATTGGAAAAAATCCGATTCTGTTGCTTCCGGCACTGGCTGCGGTTGCGGTAGTTCTTGGCCTGTTTTACCTGCTTGCCCCAATTGCGCTTGACATGCTCCTCGACGTGGTTTTCCTGGAAATGGTTCCAGACTCAGGGCTTGCCAAACTGCCATTCCAGTTCACTGCAATGTACGGGGTGCCGCTTGTGGCAATGGCAGCGCTTGGAATAGTCTCCGCCCTTATGTTCAACACTCTGGCATTCTTCTACGCGGCCTATGTAAAGGCCTCAAGCAGGAGAACAGGAAGCTTTGGAAAGGCAACAGGAAGCGCTGTCGGCGCCCTCGGAAAGGTCTTCGGCTTTGTGGTATTCATTGTCCTTATTTCACTGCTGTTTGCAACCCTGCTCTGGGCATTTACTCTAATCTGGCAGGCAGTTGAGGCGCTTGGAATTATTTTGATTACATTGCTCTTCCTGGCCGGCTTTTACTTATACATAAAATTGACTTTTGTTCTGCAGGCACTTGCCCTTGAAAAGGGAACTGTAAAGCAAGCGCTTGGCCAATCCTGGGACTTTTGCCAAAAAAGGTTCTGGCACGTTGTCCTCTTCCTTGTAGTAATTGCGGCAATAAACCAGGCAATAATGTTTGTTGGAAGCTCCATTTCAGACTTCGCCGCTGACGAGCTGCTCAGCCTGATAGTGCTTGCAGTCTTCTGGGCAATCTCACTTTCCTTCACAGGGCTTGCAATGGCACTCTACTACAAGGAAAAAAAGTTGGGGAAGTAGGTTTGACCTCGCTTTAAAAGCGTTCCCAAAAAAAAAACGGCCTTGGAAAAGGCGTTGCCGAAGGCAAGTTTTCCCAAGGATTTTTTGCGGAGGCAAAAAAGGCTTTTTAAACTAATTACCACTTTTTCTATAGGTTGATTAATGGGAGCCTTTTTGCTTTTGAGGGGGATTGAATATGGTTAGGCTGCAGAAACTGGTTTTGCGGAACTTTAAGTCGTTCAAGAAGGCAGACATTCCGCTAAGCAACGGCTTCACCGCCATTGTGGGAAGCAACGGCTCGGGGAAAACAAACATCTTGGATGGGTTACTGTTCGTGCTGGGAATAAGCAGCATGAAGATGCTGCGCGTAAGCAAGATGGACGAACTTGTCAACTCAAGCGCGGTGGAAAGCTATGCAAAGGCAGAGCTCTCCTTAAAGCACGGGAACAAGACCTACCTAGTGCAGAGAATGATTGACAAGCAGGGCAAGGGCATTTACAGGCTTGACGGAAAGCGCAAGACAAGGAACGAGATTATTTCCCTACTTTTAGAGCTTGGCATAAGACCGGACGGCCACAACATTGTGGTGCAGGGTGACACAACCCGCGTTATTGAAATGAGCCCTGTTGAGCGAAGGCAAATAATTGACGAGCTGGCAGGCCTGCAGGAATTCGATGCAAAGAAGGAGGAGGCCTTGAAGGAGCTGCAGAAGGTTGACAACAAGCTCAGGGACGCAGGCATCGTGCTTCAAGAAAGGGAGAACTACCTAGAACAGCTGCGCAAGGACAAGGATGCTGCAGCAGAGTTTGAAAGCCTTCAGTTGGAGCAGAAGAAGACAAAAGCAAGCCTTTTGTTCTCCGAAATTGACCGCTTTGAAAAAGCGCAGGAAGAATGCGGCAAAAAGCTTGAAGAAATTCATGAAGGGAAAAAAAAGTTAGAGGTTAAGGCCGGCGAAGCAGCCGTGGAAAAGGGCCAGATAAAAGAGAAAGCCAACGCCTTGAATGAGGAAGTCCTAAAGCAACGGGAAAGGATTTATGCCACTACTGGGGCCGAGCTGGAGGAGGCAAAGACCGCAAAGGCGCTGCAGCAGGAAAGGGTTGAAGGCAAGCTTGTCTTGATTGAGAGGAACAAGGCAAAGGCAGCCGGGTTGGAGACCCGCGTTGAAAGGATTGAGTCCGAGATTGCGGAGCAGAACGCCAGAATTAAGGAAATTGACACATTGCTTCCGGGCCTGCAAAAGAAGGCAAAGGAGGCCATGGAAAGAAAGAAGGAAGTGCAGGCAGAGGCAGAGCAAAGGGAAACAAAAATTATGGAAATGAACGAGGCTTGTGATAAGATTTCGCAGGAGCTTGACCTTGCGCAAAACAACCTGTTTGAAAAGAGCGCCCTGCTGAGGGAAATGCGAAAGGAATCTGATTTAAGAAAGCAGTCCCTGAACGAGCTGTCTGAGGCAATCGAGCTGCTTAGGCAGAAGATTGGCTTGAAAGAGAAAAAGCACGTAATGCTCGGCCAAATAAGGGAAAAGTATGGAAACGTTGAAGAGGCCCTGAAAAAGGCCGAGAAAAGCTTTGGGAAAGCGCTTGATTCCTTGAAGGAAGTGCAGGCGGAGAAGAAGAATTTGAACGAAGCCATTGAACTGCTTTCAAAGGGGGGAGCAAGCTGCCCAACCTGCGATTCAATACTGGAGAAGGGGAAGAAGAGAAAGGTTCTTGGAAGAAAAGAAGGGTTATTGAAGGAAGCGCTTGAAGCAGAGGCCAGGTTCAAGCAAAGCAAAAAGGATGCTGAGGAAAGGATTGAGAAAATAAGAGCGGCCGCGGAGAAGGAAAGGTTTCTTTCCGCAGAGGTCTCCAACTTGAAGGAGTTGAGGGAAGGCCTTAAACAAAGCCTTGAAAAGCTCTCAGAGCTAAAGCTATGGCTTTCAGGAAACAGCTCGAAAAACCTTTGGGACGAAGTTGAGAAACTCAAACGTGTGGCTGACCAGAAGAGAAAGGGCTTGGCAGAGCAAAAGCAGAAAACCAAAGCGTTCCAGGAAACTGTTTCACTTTCAAAACTGCAGGCTGCAATAAGCGTTCTCTCAGGGCTTGAGAAAGAGGAGGCAGGCCTAAAGAATGAGAAGGAAAGCTTGTTGAGAACAGGTGAAAAGCATTTAGCGGGCCAGAAAAAGGAGGCCTTGACCGAATCCTATGATCTGATAGCAGAAAACGAGAAGACTTCGGCTGAAATGAGGTCAAACGAAAAGGCCCTGCACGAAATATCCAAAAAAATTGCGGATTTTGAGGAAAGGCTGAGGGAACAGGAAAAGGAAGGAAAGGATAAGGTTGAAGAAAAGGAAAGGCTAGACAAGAAAATCCTTTCCCTGGAAGAGGCCGAAAGAGGTTTTGGTGCAAAGGCCAAGGGCCTGACCCAAAAGGAAAATGCCTTGCTAATTGAGAAAAGCAAACACGAGGTCAGGATTATAGACCTGAGGGAAGAGGCCAAAGATTTTGAAACTGTTGAAAGGATTGAGGAAAAAACCCCGAAAGAGCTTGAGAAAAGGCTAGGAGAAATTGACAGACGGGTTCAGCAGCTTGGCGCGATAAACATGAAGGCACTGCAATCCTTCAACGAGTTGGAGGCAGAAGTTCTGGATGTGAGGAAGAAGGTTGGGCAGCTTGACGAGGAAAGGCTTGCAGTAGTGGAAATGATTGAAAAGATTGACGTCAAAAGGACAAGCGTTTTCATGGAGTGCTTCGATGAGCTGAGCAAAAACTTTTCAAGGATGTTTTCAACCCTTTTCAGTGGCGAGGGCCTTCTTGAGCTGAGCAACAGGGAAAACCCGCTTGAGGCAGGCCTCTTGATTCAAGCCAAACACAAGGGCGACAGCATCAGAAACATTGACTCAATGAGCGGTGGCGAAAAGACAATGACTGCCCTTGCATTCCTTTTTGCAATCCAGCTGTATGAGCCGGCCCCATTCTATGTCTTTGATGAGGCCGACGCCGCCCTGGACAAGGAGAACAGCATAAAGATGGCCCAGATTATAAAAGAGATAAGCAAGCAAAGCCAGTTCATTGCAATAACCCACAACGACCCGCTTGTGCAGGAAGCAGACCAGATAATTGGCGTGGCATTGAACAAGCAGAAAAGCAGCGTGATTGGCCTTAAGCTCAGGGAACAGCTTGCAAAGGAAATAGCCTAATTCTTTTTGGCCTGATTAGGATTTCCGACCTTTCTGACAACTCGCCTGTTTTTCACCTTTGGCTTCTTTGGGGGGAAAAGGATTTTTTCGGCCTTTTTCTTCTCGCTCTTGATCTTTCTTTCCTCGTCCCGAATCAAGTGGTCGAGCAGGGCAATCTTTTTCTTGTAGAAGTCAACATTGCTTGCATAGTCCTCTGCCGTGATATTCTTTTTGTTGAACTGCAGCCTCAAGTCCCTCAGGGCCCGCCGGTAGGCCAAAACCTTGCTTTTGTTAAGGTCAAGCGCAACATAGTCAGCGCTGACAGCCCGCCTTTCAAGAATAAGCTTGTTTACCCGCTTCTGCAACGGCGCATTGAGGGTACCAAACTGCTCGTTTGTAAGGTGGCCCTTTTCAAGGCGCTTTCTCAGGCGCCTCTGCTGCCAGAGCACATCCTCCAACAGGTCCTCGAAAGAGAACGCCTTTAGGAAGTGGAATTTCTTTCCTGACGCAATAATGCCAAAGAACATCAAAGCCAACAGCAGCCCAATTACGAACACGAAAACGTAAATAAAGTCCTGGAATGGAAAGGCGTCGGTTGTAAAGACATTCGGCTTGACAAAGTTTGTTGAGGGCAGGGTCTCAAAGTGCTGGTAGCTTGACTCAGTGGCGTCAAAAATGCCATCGGCCAAAAAGACAAGGTCAATGCCGTTCTTTGCATTTGTTAGGGCGGTTGCCAGCCTGCCCTGTTCCTCGTAAAAAAGGGAGCTGTTAAGGAAATAGCGCGCGTGGTCAAGGTAAAGCCTGGCCCAAACAAATTCATACTTGCTATCAGCCATTTTTTGTTCGAGAGATTCAAGCCTTTGGTCTAAAGCGCTCTGCAGGTCATCCAAATCATGGTTCTTTGAAAAAATCTTTGCGTTGACCAGGGCGTGTGCTGAGGATGCGTCAAACAGGGCAGAATAAATCCACCCGCTCCCATAAGCGAGCTTGGCACTGTCAAGCCGCCTTACAATGTCCTCGCTTTCCCCCTCACTCAAGGCAGTCAGGCCGTTTTCGGCGTTTGCAATAATTGAATCTAGTTTTGGGGAAAGCCCGTCTTCAAGAATAACAGCCCTCTGGCTGCTCTTCACAAGCTCAAAGAAGTCATTGCTTACATTGTACCAGGCTGACGCATACTCGTAATCCAAGAGGTCCGAAAACCCTTGCACATTGATGCCATCCTGTTCAATTATTATCACAAGCTCATCATTTTCCTGCAAATCGTTAATTTTGAGCTTTGCCCAGGCAAGCCTTTCCTTTGAGGCAACCTGCCACTCAAAGTAATCCACTGAAACAAACCTGTTTAGGTCAATGGCAAGCGAGTCAACCTTTGTGCTAAGGGCCTCAACCTTTTTATCCAGGCTTGGAGAACTGCTAGACAGCAAATCAGGGCTTTCGGCAAGATCTCTTACAAAGTTGCTGTTGACCCTGGCCAAAAAAGCAAAATTTGCAGAGCTGTACAGGTAGTTCTGCTCAAAAAGCACCTTGCTTTTGTCAAGGGCCTTTTCACTCTCGTTCAGGTAAGTAAGCAGGATATCAATGATTGTGGGGTCATCCAACATTGTTCCGCTCAGGGCAACGCTTGCAGACTTGACTGCGGCCTCAGCCTCGGAGATGTAATTCGAGGTGATGGTCTTCATTGGGGAAAGATTGTCAGTTAATTCCAGCCTTGATGGCACAAAGTCGGTGCCGGTATGACCACCGGTGTTGACATCAATTGCGGCAAGGTCTGAAAAGGCGTACTGGAGCACATCATCAATGTTTTTGACTTCGAGAATTTTCATGCCCCAATTTTGGTAGGCATAGTCCACAAGGTTAACAGATTTGACCTGCCCGTCAATTTTAACGGTTTGCCTCAGTTCCCCCGTCGGAATCATAAAAAGCTCTATGCCAATCCTCGCTGCTTCCCCGGATTTCTCAAAAACGCCTCCGACCGGCCCGACTCCACCCTCTGCGGTAATGGTTCCTGTCAAGGAAACTGTGTCGGGAACAGCCCTGTCTTGAAGCATGCTTATGGCAAGCAGGGTCATTGCCGCCCCTGCACTCGGCCCCTCTACAAGAGATGCTTTGCTGTCAATCTCAAAGAAGTAATCGTAGTCTTTTGCCTGGCTGCTGTACTTCTCCGCTATCTTGGCCGCAATCCTTTCGGTTGTCTGCGTACTCGTACCCACCAATGGCTCGACCCTTGTCCAAACACGGCCGGACCCTGGCTTTAAGGTAAGCCTTAAAACCGCACTCAACGCCTTGCCGTCGTCTGTAACGGCAAAAATTTCCAGTTCGTCCTCCTCTATGATTGCAAAGCAGTTTGCAAAAAGCAGAACAAGAAAAAGAATTGTCAAAACTTTTCTCATAACAGACAATAATAAGGCGAATCGGCTTTAAATAACTTTTCGTTTAAGGCTGTTGGCAGTTTTAGGCACTAGCCATAAGCTGGCCAAACGCTGTTGGCCAAAGCCGCAGGGCTAGTTGTTTGGGGGAAGGCATTAAAAAAAAGAAAAAGAGAAGAATTTAGCCGAATAGGCCTGCAAGACCTTCAGCTGCCTCTTCCTCTGTCTTTTTGTCTTCCACTTGTTTTTTCTCTTCCTTTGCTTCCTTTGGGGCTTCACCTGTAGCCGCTGGGGCTGCAACCGCTTGAACTGCGGCAGCTTTTTCGATTGCTTCATCGATGTTTACGTCCTTCAATGATGCAACCAATGCCTTTACCTTGGCAGCGTCAGGCTTTGCTCCAGCTGACTCAAGGACCTTGGAAACTGAATCTTCCTTAACGTCCTTTTTTGCAGCGTGCAACAGAAGCGCAGCGTATACATACTCCATTTCATTTCCCTCCTTACGAAAAATAAATGCAATTTACTCCTTTTTTTCCTCAACCTTCTCGGCTGGCTTTTCTTTTGCCTCTTCCTTTTTCTCAGCAGACTCTTCCTTTGAAGGCTCTTCAGCCTTTGCTTCTTCAGCTGCAGGCCCTTCCTTTTTGCTTTCCCCTGGTTTTGGCTCGCCTTCCTTTTCTTCGGCCGGCTTTTCCTCAACTGGTGTGTCCTTGACCATTTTCTTTAAGGTTTTGGCCTGGGCGTTTGCCTTTCCAAGAATTTCTGAAGCAGTTTCCTCATTTAGTATGTTTCCTTCCAGGGCAACCGCCTTGGCGTTCTTGTAGCCCTTTCCAATCAGGATGGAAACCGTTTCCCCTGTAAAGTAGGAAACCTCTACTGCCAGGTTCAAAGCATTTCTTGCCGCAGTGGCAAAGTCTGCCCTTACCTGGTCTGCATCAATGTCAAGCACTTCTGCCAAAAACACCTGCCCGTTTTCGAGGCAGGCTACAACATTCAGCCCGACCTTCATTGGCTTGATGCCAAGCTTTCCAAGGGCGCCTGCAACTCCGTCTGTTACGGCTTCGCCCTTCTTTGTAACAATCTTGTCCTCGGCAATCGAAATTGTTGGACCCTGCATAATGGTTTTCAGGCCGGCGGCCTTCAAGTCTGATAGGGCTGGCCCTGGAGGCAAGCCTGTGTCTCCGGCCGGAATGATAATGTCATCAGATGCAATTGTGCCGGACTTTGCAGGCATACTGACCTTGTTCTTCTTCAAAAAAGCGTACAATTCAAACGGGTTCATTTCAGTAAAGATGACCGCAATGCTTCCCTTCAAGTGTGACTCCAATTCCTTTGTTTCGGTCTTTGACCTGCCAAATGCTAGCGCAACCGCCCTTGTCTTACTCACCTTAATAACGGCCTTGCCCTGCAGCTTTTTTCTAAGCTCTTTTGCAAGCGCTCCAGGAAAGTTAATAATTGAGGCAACGGCTATGACCGGGTATTTGTCTGCGAGCTGGTGAAGCCCCTCAACCTGGACTTCCTTCCACTTTCTGGTGTGAGAGGTCATTTCTTTCCCTCCCCTGTTACGGTGCCAATCTTCACCGGCGGCCCCATTGATTCCTTTACAAACACAGACTTTATATTCTGCTGCTTTCTGGGAAGCTGACCGGTAACCGCGTCAACAATGGCCAAGGCATTCTGTGAGAGCTGCTCGTCGTCCATGGCCTCACTTCCAATAACGGTCTGGACCAAGGGGGTAAACTTTCCCTTCTTGTTTGAGACCTTTGTAACAGAGCCCATTTGCTTAAGCATCTGGTCAACTACGGCTGGATTTGGCTGAACTGGCTTTGGCATCTTTCCCTTTGGGGCAAGCTGTTGACCCAAAAACTTTCCAACTGCAATCATTACAGGCCCTTCGGCCAAAAGAACGTCAAATTCCGAGATTATCAGCCCGATGTCCTTCTTTTTCAGGGAAGCAATCTCGGACTCCTCTATAATGCGGTCAAATTTGGGCTTTACCGCCTCAATAAAGTCCTTGTTTTTTGCAAACAGGAGGCTTTTTGTGGTTCCCTTTTTGCCGGTTGCATGGGGCAGGTTTATCTTTACTTCAACCTGGCTCTCCTGCTTTTTCACGTCAAGGCCCTTGAAATTTATAATTAGCTCAACAGACTGAGTAAACTTTCTCTGCTTTGTCTGCTCGCGCATTGCCTTGAGTGCCGCAATCAAATCCCTTTTTTGCATTTCTTAAAACCTCCCACAGCGCCTCCTCCAAAGAAAAGGATGTGGTAATGGGCCGAAAATTAGACCCTTTAACTATAAAGAAAATTCTCTCAAAAGCCTTAAAAAGGCATTCTTTGACCGTTTCAACCAGCCAGCTGGCTGTCGTACTTGCCCTCAGCAATGTCCTTTTGGGCTTCTTTGGCAGGCTTTCCGCCAACGGTTACGCCCATGCTGTTGCAAACGCCTATAATTTCCCTTGCAGCGCTCTTAATTTTGTAGGAGGCCAGATTGTCAAGCTTCATTTCGGCAAGCTTTTTGACCTGCTCAATTGAAATGTCTGCCTTGAACTCAACCTTTGGGTTTCCGCTTCCCTTGTCCAAGCCAATTTCCTTCTTTATCAAGGCGCTTGTGGGTGGGCTTCCAACCAGAATCTCAAAGGTCTTTGAGCCAGCGTCAACGGAAACGGTTACAGGAACCTTCATTCCGGAAAAGCCCTTGGTTTTCTCATTAATCTGATTGACCACTTTGCCAATATCCACACCCAACGGGCCCAAAGCAGGGCCCAAGGGGGCTCCGGCACTTGCCTTTCCACCCTCAACCAAAACCTTTATGTCAACCATCTAAAAAACGCTCCAAAATTATTCCTTGAGAATCCTGATATGCTCTGCCTTAATTGTAACCGGAATCTTTACTGCGGCTTCCTGCAGCTCAACCGTAACCTCTTCCTTTGTTACATTAACGCGCAAAACCTTGGCCTTCTCTCCCTTGAATGGCCCGGCAATCAACTCGACCTTTGCGTCAGGAACAATGGACTGCATCAAAGGCTTTGACTCCAAAAGCCCTGACAGCTCCTCTATCTTGACTGCCCCTTTTACAATACCCTGGCCCTTTATATGGGGCGTATTGGTAATCGCACGCCTTATTGTGAGCTCGTCCTGGGCCTCAATAAGCATATAGCCCTTCAAGCCAGGAATAACACTAATACTGTAAATGGCAAGGTCCTCTGACTTGATCCTGTTGGTGATTATGTCAACCACCAGGGCCTCCTGGCCAACAGTTGTTCTAACCGGAAAAATCATCTTAAATCACGCCTTTCTCCATACTTTTCAATAACGAACGAAAACTTAAAAGAAAAAGAGAACGCCAACCCAAAAAAAAGAAAAAGAGCTGATTCTCTTAAATAAAAAAGGACTGGCAAGAATTTAAAAAGGTAAGCCTTTGCAAAAAAAAGCCTTTAGTCCAAACCTATAAGGGCAAAAACAAGGTAGACAACGTAAGAAATTACCGCTATCACTAGGATGCCAATGCCGGTAACCAAAGCCATGTTCTGAAATTCCTTCCAGTCAGGCTTTTTTGCAATAAGCAAAACGCGCTTGCTGTTGGACCAAAACCTGCCCAACAGCCCCCTAATATCCAAAT